>JANPII010000103.1:0-28085 GCA_031424915.1 Pseudomonadota bacterium | reverse complement strand
GTAAAATCTGTAGCCGCTCGGCTTTTACTGCCTCAGGCACCTGATCTTTCATCACTGCAGCTGGAGTTCCTGGGCGAATGCTATACTTAAAAGAGTAACATTGAGCATATCCCACCTGACGCACTATGTCTAATGTATCAGCAAAGTCACGATCTGTCTCACCAGGATAACCTATAATAAAATCAGAAGAAAATAACATATCTGGGCGTGCGCGACGAAAGCGCTCAATGACCTTTAAATAAAAGTCCCGATCATGTTTACGATTCATTGCTTGAAGTATACGGTTCGAACCAGACTGAATGGGAAGATGCAAAAACGGCATTAGCTTTGGCTCTGTAGCGTGGGCGTCAAACAACTCATCTTCAGTCATATCCTTAGGGTGCGATGTCGTATAGCGAATTCGCTCTAGCCCTTTTATCTGGGCCAGCAACTTAATTAACCTGCCCAGACCCCACTGCGCTTTATCTACTCCTTCACCATGATAAGCGTTAACATTCTGACCCAGCAGGGTAATTTCTTTAACCCCGGCATTAACTAGACGCACAGCTTCACGGTATATCTCTCCCACTGAGCGGGAATACTCCGCACCACGAGTATAGGGGACTATGCAAAAGTGGCAGAACTTATCGCATCCTTCCTGTATTGCTAAGAACGCGCTAGCACCATCCCGAAGTCCTACTTCTTCTGGTAAATTATCAAATTTGGATTCAGCTGAGAAGTCTAGGTTTACTACCCACTTCTTCTCCCTACTCACCTTTGTGATCAGCTCAGGTAAATTATGATATGACTGAGGCCCTACTACAATATCCACATATGGCGCACGCTTGATGATTTCCGCTCCCTCCGCCTGTGCCACGCAGCCAGCCACTACAATTAGCATCTGCCCTCCAGCTGCTTTCTTACGCTCTTTAGCCTCGCGAATTCTACCCAACTCACAGTATACTTTCTCTGTAGCTTTCTCACGTATATGGCAAGTGTTGAGAATCACTACATCAGCATCATTATAAGTGTCATATGGAGCAAAACCATGCGGCTTCAACAATGCCATCATCTTTTCAGTGTCATAGACATTCATCTGACAGCCATAGGTCTCAGTGTATAGTTTCTTATCCATAATAAAAAGAATAGGGTTAAAATTCTAGATAGGCTAGTTACTATAACACATAATCACCGCATCAGCAACCAGACTAGTTAAATTGCAGGCCCTTGAAGCCTTTTATTAATGTTTGCAACCACTAGCTCTTTATACCTTGTCTGCAACATATTAAATATCTCCTTGCTACAACACGATTGCGCCACCTTAAGAAGGTTAGGATGATCAGCTTGCTTCTCCTCTGTGCCCACAATAGGAAATGGGATTAAAAATACTTTCGAGTCAGATAGTTTCTTTAGCTCCTCTGCTAACTGGAATTTATTCTCTTGAATTGCCAACAAGTGCAGGTTATATCCTTGATGGTTATTTTTTATTTCTTGTTGGCATGCATTTACTAACAAACTCTTAATGTCCTCTTTTAGTTGTGCTATTCGGCCAACCTCACAAACCCGATACTTGATAGCAAATGAAGCCAATTGAAAATCCCATTTGTTAATATCAGTACTCGTTTCAAAGCCAGCAACCATTTCCTTATCTATTGATATTTTTTCGCATAAAAATTGCAATGCCATTCCACAATAACCTTGCTGTACTTCCTCATACATAGCTTGCATATAAGAATAGCAGTCAGCGAAGAAAAGTTTGCTGCATTTATATTCTTGCTCTGAGGATTGCAGAATCTTCAAGTAAATAGCAAAGAAGATAGCATTTTGCATTATTCTATCTGCTTGAAACTTAAAATCTTGATAGGATTGAGTGTTGTATACACCATCCATTATATTAGTAGGCTGACGTGCAACCAAGCAATTTAACAAAACTTGTATTACATTTTCATATTTTCCCTCTAATCCTTTGGGCCCTAAAATAAGCTTTCTTAAGGCTTCTGGTCCATTATGTTGCAAAAGAGCGGGTATAAGATCGAGCATAATAAAGGGAAATAACAATACATCTGCACCTTGATATAATACAGAGCCCAGAAGGGTTGCTTCTTTTTTATCGTCTCCTGCAATTTTGATAAAACATGTTTTATTCAAAGCTGTATTGAATAGACCAGATAAATGTTGCAGCGTACCTTTAGCATGTTTAGCTATTATAGCGCTCCGCGATAGCGTATATTTATTTATGTGTACTCCATAATATCTGCATAGTGTAAGAAATTGCTTAACTTTATATGCCGCCTTCTCATCCGTGTCGCTGGTTCTTATAAAAGAAAAAATCACAGATAAATGTTTATCGCTCTCTTTTATGTATTCTTGTAAGTTAAATCCCAAAGCAAACAATCTTTTTAATAAATTGCTATCACCGAGTGTATAGACGATATGTGAGAACTCCACCTCTCCCTCTTCTCCTTCACTTATTATACCCAAACTTCTGCTATAACCTGTGGGCAGACACTTATTTTCTCTCCACCCTTGATGCAACCAAACATGATTTTCTCCATTTATTGTCTTTACTCGAAACAAGTAATGGCAATCTATAAGAGGTTTAAAGGCCTTGACTATTATATCGAATTTTTGATAATCACGCTGATCTTCGGGGAAAATATATAGTCTTTCTATTTCAGCAAGTAAGGCAGACATTACTTGTTCTATAGTAAAGTCTATAATATGGGTGCCTTTTAGGGCTTGGCCAGGCAACCTTTCTTGCAACAATTGAATTGCCGCAATAGGCACTATTTCAGGGCTCCATTCTTTAGAAACCCACTGCCTTTTGGCGTAACGCATTACTTTTGTTTCTTTTTGAAAGGTAGATTTCTTTGCTTTTTGCCTATATTGGACATCATCAACATCAGTACTTTCAAGCTGTAACTTTTCTTGGCTATATACTTCATTTATAGCTTTAAAATAATTTTTGTGCTGAGCTATCAGCTTTAAATTTTCATCTAGATCGACATACTCTAAAATATCACCCACACAATTAGCATGCGCGATGATGTTACGCACCTTTATAATAGTGCGTGGCCACTTGCCTATAGATATTAATTCCTCATCTTCAAGGCTAGCTAGATTCGTCCCTATTACTTCGATACATATTGCTGCCAAAATCTGATGGGCAATGGAATCAGCAAAATCCTTATCATTTGATAAAGCCTCGGCAAAATTAATAGTAGAAAAAATGTTTACTGCAGTTATACTTGCAGTAGCAGACAGGCTTTGCAGATCCACTTCATTATAACCTAAACTCTTTAGATAATTATCTTTTTTGGGAACGTATTTTTCAATAACTAGTCGCAACTTTTTTAACAACAGAACGATACCTGCCAACTCTGTGGCATCTAACGGACACATTATTTCGCCGACTGCTAGAGTATGCGCTAAAGCCAAACGGTCAAACCCCCACCAATTCTTAACTCTACCACCTATTGTTTTAGTAAAGCCAATCTGCTCTAAATCACTCTTTTGGCTAGTAAAATCATAGGATAGCTTCTCTTGGGCTGAGCCTATGCAATGTAGGCAAAAGCGTAATAATACCAGCCTTGCTCCACTCAATCCCTCCTGTTTATTTTGTTTATGACTTGCCAAAATCCATTCTGCCAAGTGAATTGACTGCAAGGTGGCAATCAATAAGTTTACATTATAATCTTTAGTCAATTGATATTTAGAAAAATACTCGCTTAGCTTCATTGTATAGCTCATAGTTAAATTTAGTTTCTGTAATTTTAGCTTATATCTTACATACCTCCCCCATGCAAGGATTTATTACTCTATATTGGCCAAGTATTCAAAAAATAGAAATGATTCCTAAATAGTCATATAGTTTATTAAGAATATTATTTCATGCGCTTATATGATGCTGATGTGTTTGATAATTCATGCTGGCAAATTATAATATATAGCTACAGTGTATTAAGGATATACGATGCAAGAGAATAACTTCAGACCAAAAGGTATGCCTCCACTACTGCCTTATCTTACAGTGGTAGATGCAGAGGCAATCATTAAACTTTATCAGCAGGCTTTTGGTTTTCGCCTACATTCAGAGCCAGCAAAAAATGAGCAAGGCCAGATCATTTATTGTGAATTAGAGTTTCATGGTGCCATAATTATGCTAGCTCCTGAGGGCACGCATGGCTTTGACCTAAAAGCGCCAAAAACTTTAGGCATAAAGTCGCCGCTTGGGTTATATATATATTGCCCCGATGTAGACGCACTATACACTCAGGCAGTAGCTAATGGAGCTATTAGCATTACTGCGCCTGAAGATGCGTTTTGGGGAGATCGCTACTGCATGTTGTGCGATCCCGAAGGTTACTTATGGACCTTCGGCACTCTAATTACCAAAAAATAACCTCGCAAGCGTTGCCATAACATTATAATTTTTCAAAGCCAGGTACCGTTTTTAGTACTGCGTTGCATACCAGCACTCCCACTTCTGTTATATTGAATAAGATATTAGCACCCAATAAAGTACCAGTAGCAGTCATTAATAGAGGTGAGGCAATATATGAATTGGAAACCCAAAAGTTAATAAGGTATTCACCACCTACTACCATAAAAGGTTGAGCCATGATAGATAAAAAGACAACCCCGGGTATGCCATAAGCACGCCATGGCGCGTCCCAAAAAGGATGGTATAGGGCTTCTGGGTCAATTTTTTTGCTTAATAGCTCATCGGTCCATGGTCCTTTGTCTACAAAAGGCTCATTTTCATCTGAGGCTTTCTGTCGTAGCTCTTGTCGCCTGTGTTTCTCATTAAGGTAGGGAGTCTTATTATGTATAATCATGCTAAAATTTATTAGGGCAAGCAATGCACAGGTTACGCTAGCAGCAGCAAGCACGGTAGTAGCAGTATTTAGAGTGGTAATTACACCAGTGGAATATAAGCTACTTACAGCAGTAGGCAATAAAAAAGCCGTAAATGCATTACTTACGGCGCCTATTTCAAAAATCGAATGAATCTGCCTGGGTGTTAAATCCCACTTTATATGGACTTTTTCGGTAATTCGTTCAAACATCACACCAAAAATAATAAATTGCTCAGCAAACATCGCTGATAAGGAATAAACCTTATCCTTCCACGGGCCATCATACCCACATCTTACTATAGTGTCAATATCACTTCTGACATTTTATTGACAAAAGAGTGCTTTCTGAGCTAGGGTTGTCGATATATTAGGCTTTCAATATGGAGTAAAACATGACTAATGCAGTAACTGACGCAACTTTCGCATCTGAGGTAGAGGAATATAATGGCTATGTATTGGTGGACTTTTGGGCCAGCTGGTGTGGGCCATGCCGGCAGCTAGGGCCCATTTTGGAAGAGTTCGCCCGAGAAGCCGCGGATAAAGTAAAGGTGCTGAAAATGGATATAGATGCCAACCCTGAAGTGCCAACACAGTTTGGTATACGCAGCATCCCTACTATGATCCTTTTTAAAGATGGTAAAAAAGTTGACATTAAAGTAGGGGTATTGCAAAAACCGGCAATACACGATTGGATCAAGGCCCACGGAGCATAGGCAGCTTAAGTGGAGAATTCAGTTCTGGAACAAAGCCAGTACTTACAAAACCATTTTGGTGTAGCAATATGCCTAGGTGCAGAGCTGGAATTTTACCTACGTCACCATGGTGCCCTGCCTTCTGCTGATGTTTTGCAGGAATTGACTAATGCCTTATATAGCCAAACAGGCCTAATTCTAGAGCCTGAGCGGGGAAGCGGTCAATATGAGCTGGCCCTTCCTCCTTCTTTCTTATGTCCTAACGCTTATGCCCATCAGATAGAAGAGGTGCGGCACAAGGTATCACTTACTGCCTCTTCTTATGGCCTTACAACTATATTTGCTCCCAAACCTTTTGCACATGATCATGGCTCTGCCTTGCATATACACATAAGCTTACACACGCATCCACCTGAGAGTAGTAACCTCTTTGCTAAAGGCACTTACCAAGATAACACATATTTGCAACGCGCAATATATGGCATCCTTGCTCAATTACATAATGAAATTACCACAATATGCACACGCGATGATATGGCCCGCCTGTCTCTTAATAATAGTGTTAAGGGTGCCCATTACGCCCCTACTGGATTGTGTTGGGGAGGAAATAACCGTACTGCGGCGCTGCGCATTCCCGATTCTCTAACACAGCAAAGGCGCATAGAATTTAGGGTACCCAGTGCTAACTGTTGCCCGTGGAAAGCTATATGGCTTATGTTGTCTGGAGTGGCGATAGGTTTTGAGGATGACTTGGGCAAAATTAAAGAGATACTAGAAACTAAGTACCTACGCATTTATGGAAATGCGTATGAAGCACAGTATAATATTATACGCTTTGATACTCTTATATCTTAAGCGTATCTGTTCAGCTGAGTGGACAAGAGACGATTTTTAGTAAATGTTGGAATGGATTCTGGCCGATCTGTTTGCAGGTTATGTAGATTGACATCACCCTTTCGAGGAATCTTTCACCCCTAGCTGATTGTGTAAAATATGACATTTTCCGCTTGCATACAAAGTGCCTGAGTTGTCGCTCAGCCTGATTATTAGTAAGCGAAATCGCATAGGGGTCCTCTAGGAACCGCCACATCATATCTTCTACCTTGATTATATTGGCTGCCACCCTTGATGCCCCAATCACATCTGGTATTTTGGGAATCTGCATGAGATAATACCACATCCTACGTCGCAGCTTCTTAGCCCGACGCAGGAAAAAAACCAGGTTGATTTTACCAGCATATACCGCTTTTCTTAAAGCAAATAACTCCATAGCAATCTGTCTTAAATGCACCCCAAGCTTATTAACATCAGAATGCTGACTATACGCAAATCTCTCAAAATCCCTTGCTAAGTGTGCCCAACAAACCTGACGTAAATCACGCTCAAAGTAGTTATATGCTGCATATCTATCAGTAACCACAATGCAATCATCAGGAGCAAAAATACTATTTTGGAGAACTTTCTTACCACGAGAATCATATCTTCAAAAAACTCCCCTTTGCGCTACTGAAAACCCAGCACCATCCAAGCTTGTCCTTATTATAATGGCTAGTCTCATCAATGTGCACCACAGCAGCAGTATTAACAACTTGCTCTATCAACTCATACTCAGACGCACAGGCCTTTGATACACTATGCTCGTTATTAGAAACAATACCAAGGCTTATATCAACGTTGAATATGTCTCTTTAAGCGCTGCCTGCACTCCTCACCTAGAGTTATTGTAAAATGCTGCAAATGCCGTAGCAACTGTCTTTAACTTAGGGCCAAAAAACCCTCCTTCTACAGGCAGTACTGCGCTCTTCCTTTTACGACACTTCGTACAGCGGCCATGTTGTAATACCAAGTTTAGGAAATAACTATGCATTTGAAGCGGCGCCTATTTGGTAATTTTAACGTACCATTTTCGCGCCAGTATATTGAATACAGCCGTCTCAAATGATTGGTATAATAACTTAAAGGGCAGTAATTCGAGGCATGAATCACGTGGAAAACTTCCCACGTGATTCTTCTTTGGTCTTACTTAATAGGGGTATAGTCAGCATTTGAGGAATGAAAGGCTCCTACAATAGCATTACCAATGGAGTTAATCAGCATACTAGCCAGAACCTGCTCTACTATAATAAATGGAAGCATAGTAGCAGCCATATTAGGCAAAAACGTATTAATAGCTATAACAGCGGTGCTGCTAAGGCCGGTAATCAAAGCTTGCTGTGTTACTATAGTCGCTAGTTGAGACTTATCTAATTTATCCTTACCCTCTGTATCTTGTGGCTTACAGTAATATTGCAGCGCACCAGATCCTATACCAACAACAACGCTTATCACTACTGCGAACAGTCCAACATTTAGGCTAGATACCGCCATACTGGCCACATATTGCGGCATTAGGTGAATACTAGCTTGGCATACGCCAGCTACTACTACAGTAGTGGCTAACTGTATAACCGTCTGTTTAGCTTCTTGTTGTTTAATCGTATAGCCCATGCTGCTAGCTATTATTAATAGCGCACCAGAAATAAGCAGAGTGTCAACCAAACCAAATCCTGGAACAAACGGGACCATCATGGTTGAACTTAACTGCGGTACAAATGCTAGCCCACCAACTACTAGCGCTGCCGTGCCTACCATCGCTGTAGCAGCTATGATGCCATTTTGGGTTAATTTCACCCCCTCAGTTACTAATTCTTCCTTTTTTATCTCTTCTTTTTTCTTTTCTACCTTTACCTTATCTGTCTCTAGCTTTACCTTATCTGTCTCTAGCTTAAGCTGTTCTTGCTCTTGCCGATCTTTCTGCTCTTGCTCTTGCCGCTCTTGCTCTTGCGCTAGCCGCTGCCGCTCTTGCTCTTGCAGCTCTTTCTGCTCTTGCGCTAGCCGCTCTTTCTCTTGCTGCTCTTTCTGCTCTTGCGCTAGCCGCTCTTTCTCTTGCAGATCTTTCTGCTCTTGCGCTAGCCGCTGCCGCTCTTGCTCTTGCTGCTCTTTCTCTTGCTGAGCCTCTCCTAGCTTCTCTGGCTGAGGCTCTCCTGGCTCATCTAACGCTATAGAGATTACTGCTGGCTTCTCTGGCTGAGGCTCTCCTGGCTCTGGCTCTTTAACTTCTTCTATCGTCTTTTCCTCGAGCACGTTGAGACCTGGCGTGCCAAGATCTATAGTAAGCTCCTGTTCCGCTGGTTCCTGCCTAGTCTGGTCAGCATTAAGAGCCGTGATTCCTGGAACAGTACCTGTGGTTGGATTGGCATTATTAGTATCCTTGCGGCCCTTAGTATCCTTGGGCGTTGTCTGTTGCTTATTCACATTTTCTTCCTGCTTCATGATCTTATCTCCTTGTTTATGGGGGGTTTTTTGCTTCATACACCACCCTGATTCCAGCGCAATATATGACATATATGAGGCAAATTATACTCTCATCGATATAACTTTGCAACCATTATCTGTAATATTTTTTCAACCTTAACAATAAACAGTGCAAACCATTTCTATTTCCCCAATTCTCTTCTATGCACTTTAATTGCCAGTTTATAATGCCTTTAAGCGGCGTATACTCCAAGTTAAGGCCAGTATATGATTGAAATAAAGCATAACCACAATATAACCATGGCGCACCCCTAAGTTCGCCCACACTATAGCACTAATTAGGATAAGAGCGCTAGCCCCTGCTGCCATCATATATTGGCGCAGTGGCAAACGCCTGCTATATTCAGGACTTGCAACGATGAAGGCAGCCACCAACAAAGCTAGAGTTATAGCATAAAGCGGCCAGGTTAATCTTTGATGGAAATTAGCCCATGATTTAGGCAAAGATATAGGATCCGACCCTGAATGTAGATGGCGCCATAAGGCCCATAAATCAAGTTCATTAGGATCAATCGCTCTTGTGCTGCCATTCGGCGCCACTAGCTGAAGGCCAAAAGTATAGCGGCTAAACTTTAAAATAGAAAGGCCCCCTGTTGTTAGGCTTTTTTCTTGATGCGTACCATCTTCTAATTCTAGCAGTGCGCTACCTGCAGTTTTTACGATTCTACCCGAAGCTGCAGTGATAACCGTTTGTTTCTTATCTGAACGATGGTCATATACAAAAATACCATGTACCTCATTGCCGCTTTGTTGACTTACATATACCGTAAGCCCAGGAATTTGCGAGTTGAAGCTACCTTCTTGTAATAAAAGAGCAGCATAGTTATTGCGAAAATAATCTTGCATGTCTTTGAATTTCTTATAACTATAGGGCATAACAACCACGGCATTTAGATAACTTATGATTGTTACTACTATCATCATCCGCAACATAGGCAGTGTTATACGCCAACTACTCATCCCCAATGCCTTACAGACAATTAGCTCTTTATCACTATACATACGGTATAATACATATAACACTGCAATTAAACTAGCGATAGGAAGGAGCAAAAAGGCCAAAAAAGGTAGCAGCAACACTGCAACCATTGCAAAATCTGACATTGCAATGCCGCGGTTTACCACCAGATCCAGAATGCGAAAAGCTTGCGCCATCCATATCATTGCGCTAAGTAATAACGTCACCACACAAAACGGCCATATAGTATGGCGCAGTATATATCGATCCAACATCATAATATAAGACTCCGACCTGTCATCTGAGAAGGAACTGCTATACCCATTAACTCAAGAACTGTGGGTGCGACATCTGCCAATGTGCCATTAGATAGTTGAATATCATTCATACCTACATACCAACATGGCACTAAATTTAGAGTATGCGCAGTATAAGGCTGATTATGTATAACATCATACATTTGCTCTGCATTACCGTGGTCTGCAGTAATTAACATGTGCCAACCATTAGCCTTAACAAAGGCTATCAACCTACTAAGCTCTAAATCTAGCGCCTCAATTGCTGCAACAGTAGCAGCCATGTTGCCAGTGTGGCCTACCATATCGGCATTGGCATAGTTGATACATACGAAGCTATATGGCTGTTTTTCCTGCGCAGCAAAAAAAGCCTCGGTTACCTCATGTGCCGACATAGCAGGAGACAAATCATAGGTAGCTACTTTAGGCGAGGGAATTAAAATACGTTCCTCATTAGGCCACGGATCTTCTTTACCACCGTTTAAAAAATAGGTCACATGGGCATATTTTTCAGTTTCGGCAATACGTAATTGTCTCCTCCCTGCTGTCGCTATAGTCTCACCTAATGTTTTGGATACTACTTCTTTTGGAAATAGCACCGACATTACTTTATCCAGCTTGTTACTATATGGCACCATAGCTATTGCTGTGATATTAGGCATAGGAAGAGCAATATGTTGATTAATATCAGGCAGCAACATAGATTCCAATAGCTGGCGAATTCGATCACTACGGTAGTTTGTGCAAATTACCACGTCTTGTGGCTGCATACCATTATACTCACCTATCACACAGGGCAGCATAAACTCATCTGTCACTTGCTGTTGATAGCTGACCTCAACAGCAGCACTGGCGCTGCTCGTTTGTATACCCCGCCCCATTACTATAGCTTGATACGCAATTTTAGTACGTTCCCATCTTTGGTCCCGATCCATGACGTAGTAGCGCCCACTAATTGTGGCCACCTCTATATCATGCCTGGTGATTTCCGCTAAATATTGCATAGCACTTTGTGGCACACAATCACGCCCATCCACAATTGCATGCAATATGACATGATGCCCTTTGTTCTTCAATATAGAGGCCAGAGCAATGGTATGTTTTATGTGTCCATGCACACCTCCATCAGAGATCAAGCCAATCAGGTGATAGGTACTACGTGCCGGTAGTGCTTGAAGCACTGGGTTATTAGCTAAGGCACCGCTAGAAATGGCTTCATCGATGCGTGGCAAATCTTGTAGGACAACTCTGCCACTGCCTATTGTAAGATGCCCTACCTCAGAATTACCCACCTGCCCTGCAGGTAAGCCTACAGCCTGCTCTGAAGCTGATAACAAACTATACGAATTGGCCCATAACTCGCGTAAGGCAGGAGTATGTGCTTGCGTTATTGCATTGTTAAGCCCTGCTGGTGCGTAACCAAATCCATCTAAAATACATAATATAAGTGGTGGCATTACATCATAAGCTATGTAGAAAATCTTGTATCAGGATACACTATCTTGGTTTTTTATCTACTATGCTTTAGGATATTTTAACCCTGAGGATGGGCTAAAACATGAGGTAGAGGAAAGGAATATTTTTGCTATTAATTTGAGATTAAAATGGTGAATAAAAATTAAAAACAGATCTGCAAGCGTCGAATTTACTTCGCGCGCAGCAGATTAAACTTAGAACCAAAAACATGACTTTTTAACTCTTAAGCAGCAACATCGTATTAAAGTTTCCATTTTTTCAAGATTATAAAAAGTCATGTTTTTGCCCTGCCCTGAGGATCAGAAGATATTAATAACTTGGGTCATAATTATAGTCTTTGTCTTTTGGATGGGCATAATATTTTTTAGTATCTAAAGTTCCTTCCATGCTATCAACAATAACAGTGACTGTGCAGTCACCTGTTATATTAATTACGGTACGCAGCATTTCAAGGAACCTGTCGACCCCTAAAATTAAGGACATACCCTCAAGTGGCAGCCCTACAGAGGAAAGTACCATACCCATCATTACCATGGAGCCTCCAGGAAAGCCAGCAGCGCCAATAGAGCCTATAGTCGAAGTAAAGATTATAATCACATACTGCTGCCAAGTAAGGTCAATGCCTGTTATTTGGGCAAAAAACACTGAGCAAATCCCCAAGTAAATGGCCACACCATCCATATTCATAGAAGCACCTAAAGGCAGTATGAAAGAAGCTGACTGTTTTGATACTCCCAGCTTATGGCGTAACTCGGACATAGCAGTGGCTAGGGTAGCTTTACTGCTGACAGTTGCAAAAGCTAATGTCTGGGTTGTAATCATCTTACGGTAGAATGGCAAGGGGTTAAGGCGCCCAAACACTAAAATCAATAGGCCAAACAGCAGATACTGTACAAAGAGGGCACCTACTACAACCAATGCGAATTTACCTAACGACAGCATCACATCAAAGCCATATATTCCTACAGCCCATGCCATCAATGCAAAGACTCCATATGGTGTGAGCTGAATTACCAATTCAATCATCTTGAAAACTAATGCTGTAGCTGAAACCACTAGGTCTTTTACTTCGCGCCCTCGGTCACCGATAAGAATCAATGAAAGGCCGGTGAAAAAAGCAAATACAACTACTTGCAGAGTATTCCCAGAAGCCATAGCATCTATGGGATTTTTAGGGATGATATTCATCACAATTTCAATCAGTGGCTGCTTTACTGGGGCTATGGTTTCGGCGTTAAGCTGAATGTTGAGGCCTACTCCCGGCTTGAAGATATTTGCAAAAACCAAGCCTATCACTACTGCAAATATAGTAGTAAGCGCATAGGCAAACAGTGCCTTGGAACCCAAGCGAGTAAAAGTGGAGGCATCACTAAGATTAGTAATACCATTAAGTATGGAGAAAAAGATTAAGGGGATGACCACCATCTTTATCATATTGATAAAGATTTCTCCAAAGTACTTAAAAAAAGCTGCGTCTTCACCAAGGTAATAACCGGTTGCCATGCCTAGCACCATACCGATCATTACTTTTTGCCAGAGTTTAACTTTTCCCATATGCCATTTCATTTAAGCACTCCTTACCTAATTCAGTTTAATTGGAGTGCATATTATGACAATATAAAACTCTGAATTACCGTATTTTTTTATGGTGCCTTGCAAAAAAGAGCAACATTTCACAATTGATTTAGGCTCGATCTACAAGCTCAATAATCGCCATTGGTGCACAATCACCTTGGCGGTGGCCAGTCTTTAGCACACGGGTGTACCCACCAGCACGCTCTTTGTACCTACTAGCTAAAACATCCATAAGCTTAGCTACTTCCGCACAATCACCAATCATCGAGACAAGTTGACGGCGCGCATGTAGACTGCCTCCCTTGGCGACTGTAATCATTTTCTCTACTACAGAGCGCAAATCTTTTGCCTTAGGCAGAGTGGTCTTGATTTGCTCATGGCAAACCAATGATATTGCCAAATTACGAAACATGGAAATACGATGCGCACTATACCGCCTAAATTTTCTACCTTTAATGCCGTGATTCATCTTCTATATCCTTTTTAAGTTCTTGTCCTACACTGTATAATATTTTAGCTATACAGTTTTAATTAAGTTGATCCTCATATTGCTGCGATAACTCTTCCACATTTTCTGGAGGCCAACCCTCAATCTCTAGACCAAGTTTTAATCCCATACTCTCTAAAACTGCTTTAATTTCATTAAGAGATTTGCGCCCAAAGTTTGGAGTTTGCATCATATCATTTTCAGTACGCGAAACCAAGTCACCCAAATAACATATGTTGAGGGTACCCAAACAATTACGTGCGCGTACTGACATTTCCAAGCTTTCAATTTTAATAAGAAGCTTTGGATCAAATGGCAAACCACGATCCTCTACACGACGCTCTTCTGGTACATCACTAACATTGACAAAAATTTGCAGTTGATCTTGCATAATTTTGGCAGCTAAACCCACTGCGTTATCTGGCGATACCGCTCCATTGGTCTCTACAGTGAGATACATTTTGTCATATTCAGTGTGTGAACCAACTCGACTCTTTTCTACTTTATATGTTACACGACGCACTGGTGAAAAGATTGCATCTACGGCAATGACTCCAATTGGCGCATCAGGCTGCCGATTTTCTTCGGCAGTAACGTACCCGCTTCCAATACCTACGAAAAACTCTATTTCTAATTTTGCCTTTTTACCTAAATTACAAAGCACTAGGTCTTTATTTATTATTTCCATATCATCCGGCAGATTAATCATACCTGCGGTTACTGGCCCTGGACCTACTGCAGTTAAGCGTAGACGCTTACGTTCTTCTCCACCACCGTATCTAACGGCTAGCTTTTTTATATTCAGTATAATCTCTGGCACATCTTCTAGCACCCCAGGAACCGTTGAAAATTCATGGTCAACTCCATCGATACGAACCGCTATAACTGCAGCACCACGTAATGAAGACAAGAGAATTCTGCGCAATGCATTCCCTAAGGTTATACCAAAACCACGCTCTAGAGGCTCAACCCTGAAAGTCATGGTCTTGCCATCAGCTGTACTTTCTTCCACACGATATTCGCCTGGCTTAATTAGCATGCTCCAATTACTGGATACTATATTTTTTGCACCTTCCACCATCTAAAACCTACTATTACGATTATTACGATTAACTTACACACGTCTCCGCTTAGGCGGACGACAACCATTGTGCGGAACTGGGGTCACATCCTTAATCGCAGTGATATTAATACCAGCCTCAGCAATTGCTCGCACTGCAGACTCACGCCCAGCCCCCGGGCCCTTGATCGACACCCATACGGTTTTCATACCACAAGCCATAGCCTTTTCTGCAGCTTTCTTAGCAGTGATCTGCGCAGCATAAGGCATAGACTTACGTGACCCTTTAAAACCACTTGCGCCCGCAGAAGCCCAGGCTATAACGTCACCCTGCGGATCTCCAAAGGTTACGATAGTGTTATTGAAAGTAACGAGAACGTTGGCTACCCCCATAGCTACATTATTTCTTTTCTTTTTCGCAACGGTTTTCTTTTTCATTGATTCACCAAATTAATTACTTCTTAGCTGCTTTTTTCTTACCAGCAATGGCCACTGCCTTACCTTTCCTTGTACGTGCATTTGTATGAGTACGTTGCCCACGCACCGGCAAGTTACGGATATGACGTAAGCCAGTATAGCATTTAATATCTTTTTTCGTTTTAATGTTCATCGCCACTTCGCGACGCAGATCTCCTTCTACCATATAAATAGAGTCGATCACCTCACGCAGCTTCATTACCTCGGACTCGCTTAGCTCCATCACCTTGCGCTCCTTATCGACATGTGATTTCTCACATATATCAATAGCGGATTTTTGCCCGATACCGTAAATATACATTAAGCTAACCCATACCTTTTTGTTTGTTGGGATGTTCACACCTGCAATACGCGCCACTTACAACCTCATTTATTGCTATATAACTAAAAGCTCAGTGCTGGGATAATATATATCTCAGCACATAAGTCAACCTTTATCTTGCCTCTTTCGACATTTTCTTTTGACAATGCTCAGCAATTTTTGCCGCCACTTCATCAATAGAACTCATACCATCCACCTCATGTAGCGCATTCCTATAATGCTTAATTAGAGGTAACGTTTGCTTTTCATATTCCATTAAGCGTGCTCTGACTACTTCAGCTTTATCGTCTTGGCGCGATACAAATTCTTCTCCACCACAACGATCGCACACACCCTCTACTTTAGGTAGCAGATAGCTCCGGTGATAACTCTGCCCACACTGTGTGCAAGTAAAGCGTCCGCTAATCCTTTCTACCAATTTATCATTATCAACTTTTAGATTAATTACTATTAAGTCATGCTTTATGTCTACACCACGCTCTAGTAACAACTCTTCTAAACCAACTGCTTGAGCCACAGTACGTGGAAAGCCATCTAACACAAAACCGTTTGCACAATCAGATTTTTTGGTGTGCTCTGAAATTAAGTCTAACACAATTTCATCTGAAACCAAAAAGCCAGAATCGACAATCTTACGCACCGCTTGCCCCAACTCTGTGCCTGCTGCTATAGCTGCACGCAGCATATCACCTGTCGATAGGCGTGGAATGGCAAATTGCGCTGATAGGATTTGCGCCTGTGTTCCTTTACCCGCACCTGGTGGACCTAATAAGACAAAACAGTTCACGCTTTGCCTCTTGGTTTAGCTTTTCTCATCAGCCCTTCATATCTTGCGCTCAGCAGGTGCGCCTGAACTTGTGTAAATAGATCAATGACTACATTGACCATAATCAGTAAACTAGTACCACCAAGGTAAAAAGGCACTGCATACTTGGAAATTAGAAGTTCTGGTACCACACAAACTACTGCTACATAAACTGCGCCAATTGCTGTCAATCTGGTTAATACATCATCCAAGTATTCCATTGTATTTTTTCCAGGGCGTTTGCCTAAAACTACACCCCCATTTTTGCGCAATCCTTCTGCGGTCTCCTCAGGGTTAAATACCACAGAGGTATAAAAGAAGCTAAAGAAAATGATAAACAACACATAGAGTATCATATATAAAGGCCTACCATGCGACAAGTACGTAATCACAAACTCGTGCCACCAACTATCCGAGCTACCGCTAAAACCTGCTAATGTTGCTGGAAATAATAAAATAGAGCTAGCAAAAATAGGTGGAATAACCCCAGCGGTATTAATTTTTAGTGGCAAGTGTGTTGATTCACCACTGTATACCTTATTACCAACTTGACGCCTTGGATACTGCACCAAAATACGGCGCTGCCCCTTTTCCATAAAGACAATAGCATAAACCAAAGCTACCGCCATAGCTATTACCATCAATAACACAAATGAAGATACTACGCCAGTGCGCCCCATCTCAAAGAAAGCCGCAAGGGCTGCTGGCAATCCTGATACGATCCCACAGAAAATGATCAAGGAGCTACCGTTGCCGATACCGCGCGCTGTGATTTGCTCACCCAACCACATTACAAACATGGTTCCTCCCATTAGACTAATCATCGCAGTAATTCGGAACATATAACCCGGGTCATATACTATGGGAGTACTACCTTGAGCCACGCTTTCAATTCCCACCGCAATACCATAACCTTGGCATAGGGCTAATATCACTGTCAAATAGCGAGTATACTGATTAATCTTACGCCGTCCCGCTTCCCCTTCTTTACGCATACTAGCTATTTCTTGCGAAATTACACCCATCAACTGCATAATAATAGAGGCAGTAATATATGGCATTATGTTTAGGGCAAAAATTGACATTCGCGCTAATGCACCGCCAGTAAACATGTTAAATATACCAAGCATCCCCCCTGCTTGCTCATTAGCAAACCCGGTAAGTGCTGCTGAATTGATACCAGGCAAAGGTATATAAGAACCTATACGGTATACAATCAGCATCAACACCATAAACCAAATACGTTGCCGTAATTCAGAGGAACGTGCGATCAAGCCTGCATCCATGTTAGCTGCCAGTTTATCAGTAAAAGAGGACATATTTGTTACTTCACAATCTCTATAACGCCACCAAGAGTCTCAACCTGTTGTGCTGCTCCTTTAGTTACAGCATGGGCTTCGATACGCACTTTATGTTTAAAGTCTATGTGCCCTACTAACTTGATTCGTGCACTCTTACCTTTTAAAAGACCTACATCGCGCAGATTAGCGATTGTAATATGCTCAGCTGATAGCTTCTTAGAGTCAATCATTTGACCTAGGTGCCGCAAGTTTAATATCTCAAAACATTTGGGGTTTAAGCTGTTGAAACCTCGGATTGGCAAACGGATATAAAGTGGCATCTGACCACCTTCAAATCCACGCACTGCCACACCACTACGTGCAGTTTGTCCTTTACCACCACGTCCACAGGTTTTACCTTTACCCGAGCCAATTCCACGTCCAACCCGCTTAGATTTATTTTTTGATCCAGGGTTTGCTGCTAATTCATTCAACATCGCTATTCTCCAGAATTCTATTCTATAACTTGTATTAAGTGCGCTACTTTGCGTACCATACCTCGCACCTCAGGAGTATCTTGTACTTCCACGATACGGTTAATTTTACCAAGCCCTAATCCTTTTAAAGTTGCAATCTGGCTACCTAATTTACCAGCACCGCTTGCTACTTGCTTTAGTTTTAACTTTTCTACAGCTTTTTCTACTTTTTTTGTCTTTTTTTCCGCCATTATCTACCTCTTATTCTGCTTCCGGCTCAGCTTTCACAGCAGACTCATCACCGTAACGCTTACCTAATATTTCACTTACTTTTTTGCTGCGTTTATCAGCTATATAACGCGGAGAGTGGGTGCTTTGTAGAGCCAGAATTGCAGCCTTAATCATATTATGTGGATTAGAAGTGCCCACAGATTTAGCTACAACATCTTTAATGCCAAGCAACTCACAAATTATCCGAACTGGACCACCGGCAATAATTCCAGTACCAGATGGGGCTGCTCTCATTATAATACCTGCCGAACAAAAACGTGCCGCTGTATCATGATGCAGAGTGCGGCCATCGCGTAGTGGAATGCGAAGCATTCTCTTACGTGCTTCTTTGGAAGCTTTTTCTCGGGCCTCAACCACCTCAGAGGCTTTGCCTAGACCAAATCCTACACGCCCTTTTTGATCACCTGCAACCACTATTGCATTAAAAGTGAAACGGCGTCCACCTTTGACTACCTTAGTAGACTTACCTACAAAGACAACTCGCTCAATAATATCACTAGTTTTTTCTTTAGCCATCTTTGCTTATACTCCTATTAAAATTTCAAACCCGCAGCACGTGCTGCTTCTGCCAAAGCCTTAACTTTTCCATGATATATATATCCCCCACGATCAAATATCACTTCTTTTACATTTGCTTTAAGGGCACGCTCAGCAACATACTTACCGACAATTTGGGCTGCTTCTATTCCACCTTTGCGCACCTTACCTAAAGCTTTAGCTATATCTGCCTCCACTGTAGAAGCAGCAACTAGGGTCTGGCCGAGCACATCGTCAATCACTTGAGCATAGACGTGCTGGTTGGAACGGAACATCGATAAGCGTGGTCTGCCATTAGCAGCCTTACGTAAGCTTAACCTTACACGCTTACGTCGCCTACGAAAAAGATTTAATGCATCGGACATTTTTTTACCTCTATTTTTTCTTACCTTCTTTGCGTCGTACAACTTCATCGCTGTAGCGCACACCTTTACCTTTGTATGGCTCAGGTTTCCGCAACTTACGTATTTCAGCTGCAACCATCCCGACCATCTCTTTGTCAGATCCGGAAATCACTAGTGTTGTAGGTTTTGGGCATTCTGCTTTAATACCAGCTGGCAAGGCATACATAATATCATGACTGTATCCTAGGAATAAAGTTAACATGTCACCAGATAGCGATGCTTTATAACCTACTCCTGAGATCTCTAGAGTCTTAACATATCCTTCGGACACGCCTTTTACCATATTTTCTACCAAAGTGCGGCTAAGACCCCACAATGATTTAGCACGTTTTGTATTATTACGTGGCTTCACTACAACTTGTCCATTTTCTACCATCAGCTCAATTTCTGGTTCAAATACTCTGGAAAGAGCACCTTTGGGACCATTAACACTTAGGCTTTGGCCAGCAAGAACAACTTTAATGCTGTCTACTATTGGTACTGGCAATTTTCCTATTCTTGACATTTTTTATACTCCACTAGAATACATTGCAAATTACTTCACCACCGACCTTCATTCTGCGTGCTTCCGCGTCTGATAACACACCCTTGGATGTAGAAAGTATGCTAATCCCTAAGCCACCATTAACTTTTGGCAATTTTCCAATGCTAAAATAACGGCGACAACCGGGTTTAGAGACCGTCTTAATTTTAGTAATAACAGGAGCACCCTGATAATAGCGCAACGCAACGCGCAAAAACCTCACTCCAGGACGTTCCTCAAATTCTTCTATTCCGCCAATATAACCTTCTCGTTGCAATACATCCAATACATTTTTGACAAAACGTGAGCACGGCATTACTACCGAGGCATGATTTGCATGCAAGCCATTACGCACTCGAGTCAAAGCATCAGAAACTAAACTATTCATTGTCATATTAACCTCACCAACTCGCCTTAGTTACACCGGGCAACAAACCTTCATTGGCTAACTGCCTTATACATATCCTTGATAGTCCAAACTTACGGTGAACACCACGGGACCTACCCGTTAGTTCACAAATATTACGCGCACGCACTGATGCTCCATTACGGCGCATTTGCGCTAATTTCAGAGTCGCTGTAAAGCGCTCAGAAAGCGGCAGCGTTTTATTCATCACTATAGCCTTTAATTCGCTACGTCGCTTTGCATCAACTAAAATCATGCGCTTACGTCGCGAATTTTTTTCAATCATACTTTTTTTGGCCACTTTTGCCCCCTATTCCACAAACGGGAAATTAAATAATTTGAGTAGTTCATACCCTTCTTCATCAGTGTTTGCACTGGTTTCAATCACAATGTTCATTCCACGAATCTTGTCAATTCTATCGTAGTTAATTTCTGGGAAAATCAGCTGTTCTTTTAAACCCATAGCAAAATTACCACGACCATCAAATTGCTTTCCATTCAACCCTCGGAAGTCTTTGCTTCGAGGTAAGGCGATATTTACCAGACGGTCTACAAATTCATACATCACATCGCCACGCAGTGTGACCATACAACCTATGGACATACCCTCACGTAATTTAAATGCTGCTATTGACTTCTTAGCACGAGTAATTACAGGTTTTTGACCGGTAATAAGCATCAACTCGGTGGTGCCTTGTTCCAATACTTTCGCATCAGTTATAGCGTCCTTCATTCCCATACTGACCACAACTTTGCGAATTTTTGGAATTTGCATTACATTATCGTAACCAAAACGCTCCCGCAACGCGGATCGTCCCTCGGCTTCATAAAACTCACGCAATCTACTTTTATACGTCATTTTTTTACCTTATTGATCTATCAATTCACCTGAGCGCCTGGCGATACGTACCTTCTTGCCATCGCCGAGGTACTTATAACCTACTTTTGTTGGCATATCAAGCTTTGGATCTAAATGAGCCAAATTTGATACATGTATCGGCTTTGCGCGTTTTACCTTCCCACCTTCAGGGAAGGCAGGAGAGGGGCGCACATGCACTGTAGCAAGATTAATTCCTTCAACCAAAACTTTAGATTGAGTAGGATATGCGCGCACTACCGTTCCCTTTTGGCCTTTATCTTTGCCAGTAATTACTATCACTTTATCGCCCTTGCGAATTTTCATTTTAACATTTGTCATTACAACACCTCCGGCGCCAACGAGATTATCTTCATGAAGTTTTCTCTCAGTTCACGCGGTACGGGGCCAAATACACGTGTCCCAATAATATTGCCCTGCTTATCAAGTAAGACTGCTGCATTTTTATCAAACTTTACCATCGTACCATCTGGACGGCAGTATTCTTGAACGGTTCGTACAACTACGGCTTTACAAACCTCTCCTTTCTTTACTTTACTGCCAGGAATCGCTTCTTTTACTGACACTACAATTACATGGCCAATAGACGCTTCCATACGGTGCGACCCTCCTAGCACTTTTATGCACTGGACTCTTTTGGCGCCCGAATTATCAGCCACCTCTAAATTTGTCCTCATCTGTACCATAATACCTTCTCCTAACCTTCAACTACTTTCCATGCCTTAGTCTTAGACACTGGACGACATTCTGTAATCATGACTTCGTCACCAGCTTTATACTGACTTAGCTCGTCATGCACCTGGTATTTAGTTGAGCGCCGTAAAGACTTATGATATTTTGGGTGCTTTACAACTTGCTCTACTGATACTGCAATTGTTTTCTTAGCTTTAGCGCTAATTACTATTCCCTTTAATACACGAGCTGCCATCTAAATCTCCTATGCCACACTTTGTTTTTCACATATCACCGTCTTGATGCGTGCTACCATCTTCCGGTTCTTTCGAATTACTGAAGTATCCTTCACCTCATGCAATGCTTTTTTAAAACGCAAACCTAGCAAGTTACGCAATACTTCACCCAACATGCTTTCTAGCTCTTGTTTTGTTTTTGCTCTTAATTCAGCTATTTTCATCACTTACTCCTTACCTAAACGCTTTATGAATCTTGTACCTATAGGCAGTTTTGCGGTCGCACGAGCAAACGCTTCACGTGCTAAATCTTCCGGAACAAAATCTAACTCAAACATTATCCGGCCTGGTTGCACCTTAGCTGCCCAATAAGAAACATCCCCCTTACCGCTACCACGACGCACTTCAGCTGGCTTGGAAGTTACGGGACAATCTGGAAAAATCCTGATCCATAACTTACCTGCACGACGCAGATGGCGAGTTATAGCCCGTCGCGCTGCTTCAATTTGTCTAGAAGTTACCCTTTCTGGCTCTAGCGCTTTCAACCCGTACATACCAAAAGCAAGCTGGAAACCACCCTTAGCTTCACCTTTGATTCTACCTTTACGTTCCTTTCTAAATTTTCTATTTGCTGGCATCAACATAGCAATTACTCCTCAACCCCTGCCTTCTGGCCTCTATATATCCAAACCTTAACACCTATTATTCCATAGGTAGTTAATGCCTCAGCTCTCGCATACCTCACATCGGCACGCAGAGTATGCAAGGGCACACGTCCCTCACGATACCACTCAGTACGCGCTATCTCTGCGCCTCCCAATCTTCCTGCAACGTTCACTCGCACTCCCTGTGCACCCATCCTCATAGCCGATTGTATAGCCCTTTTCATAGCTTTACGGAAAGCTACTCGACGTTCTAACTGCTGTGCTATGGACTCTGCTACTAATATTGGGCTTAATTCTGGCTTCCGCTCTTCCAAAATATTAATACTCACTTCGCATGTTGTAAGTTGCTCGACTTTTTTCTTAATTTTGTCGATTCCCTCACCTTTTTTGCTAATGATAATGCCTGGGCGGGCGGCTCTAATAGAAATTTTGACTCTATTGGAAGCCCACTCAATACGCACCTCACTTACGCCTGCATGCTTAAGAGTATCCTTGATATACTTACGAATCTTTAGATCCTGATGCAATTTATCAGCATAATCGCGCTTTGCATACCATGATGAACTCCAGCTGCCTACTATGCCTAGTCTTATGCCAATAGGATTAACTTTTTGACCCATTATTTACCTCGCCTCTGTCACAAAAATAGTCAAATTACTATATGGCTTCTTTATACTTGCAGCACGTCCACGCGCACGCGCCATATGACGCCGCAATACAAATGCCTTACCCACTAACACCTCAGAAACATATAGCTTATCTACATTCAACATAAAGTTGTTTTCTGCGTTAGCTACGGCTGCATTCACAATATGCCACACATCTCGTGCCACCTTACGTTTGCAAAATTGCAGTTGTAATAACGCTTCAGCCACCTTCATGCCCTTTACCGCACTTGCTACCAGACCCAGCTTGCGTGGGCTTGATTTAATAGCAGTAGCACGCGCATAAGCCGTAGCTTTGGGATCTAAATTTTCTCTTTTTAAAACTAAACTCATAACCTATGCTCTATTTGCTTTTCTGTTCGCACCGTGACCATTAAAAGTCCTAGTTGGGGAAAATTCACCTAATTTACGTCCAACCATTCCTTCAGTAACAGACACTGGGATGAACTTTTTACCGTTATACACGCCAAAAGTCAAGCCCACAAAATCAGCCAAAATCGTAGAACGTCTTGACCAAGTCTTAATAATTTGATGGCGGCCAGATTGTAGCACCTGACGTGCAGCCTTCAATAGATGGCTATCAACAAATGGCCCTTTCCAAGCAGATCTTTTTCCCATAATACACCTCCTTATGGATTATTTATAACGATACTTAATAATATACTTATCAGTAGATTTATTGTTACGCGTACGCTTACCTTTAGTTGGCTTACCCCATGGCGTCACTGGATGGCGACCACCTGAAGTTTTGCCTTCACCACCACCGTGTGGGTGATCAACTGGGTTCATCGCTACCCCACGCACCACTGGCTTAATACCTAAGTGGCGGCTGGCACCTGCTTTACCCAATTTTCTGTTTTGATGATCGGGATTTGAAACTACCCCAACCGTCGCACGACAATCAGCATGTACTAAACGTACTTCACCTGAACGCAGACGAAGCAATACAAAATCCCCATCTTTACCTACTAACTGCACATAGCTTCCAGCTGCCTTTGCTAACTGCCCGCCCTTTCCAGGACGCAATTCTACGTTATGCAACAATGTACCAGTAGGCACATTGCGTAATGGTAATGCATTGCCAATTTTAATGTCAGCTTGCACCCCAGATACTACTACATCACCAACCTGCATTTTCTGAGGGGCAATAATATATGATAGCGCACCATCTTGGTATTTTAATAATGCGATGAAAGCAGTACGGTTTGGATCATATTCAAGGCGCTCTACCACCGCCTCAATATCATCATGGCGCCGCACGAAGTCTACAAGACGATACTTCTGTTTATGCCCCCCGCTTTTGCGATATGAGGTAGTGCGGCCAAGATTATTACGCCCTCCAGTACGAGACTGGCCCTCTAAAAGGCTACGCTCAGGCGCCCCTTTCCATAACTCTGACTTCATTACTGAAACCTTGCCACGTAGGCCTGGTGTCACAGGATTATAACGTTTTAACGCCATTTTCTAGCCCCCAAATACCGATTCAAAATCCACAGCTCCGTTAAATGTCACGATAGCCTTTTTATACCCACTGCGTGTACCTTTTCGTCCTTTAAAAACCTTAGGTTTTTCAGGCAGGTTAATTATGTTTACAGCTTTAACCTTCACTTCAAAAATTTTCTCCAGCGCTGCCTTAATTTGGTGCTTTGTAGCGCACTTCAGCACCTTAAAAACTTTTTTATTGTGCTCTGCAGCTAACGCCGTAGATTTTTCAGTATAAGCTGGAGCTAAAATTATGCCGTATAACGACTCCATACGTGCATTCATGCTAACCTCTCTTCAATACTTTTTAATGCTTGGGCCGACACTATTAACTTTTCGTGGCGTAAAATATCATAAACATTTAAGCCACATACTGGCAACACATCTACTTTCATTAAGTTTCCAGCAGCCAGTTTCAAGTTATCCTGCACCACGTTATCAATAATTAGAAGCGACTTTGCCTCAAAGCCCTTAAGCTTTGCATGTAAAGCTGAAGTTTTAGCATCTTGTATCGCCAAATCGTCTAATATCACCAGCTCTTGTCGCTGTGCCTTAAGAGATAAAGCAATACGCAAGCCAAGGGAACGTAGCTTTTTATTGAGCTTATACCCATGGTAGCGCACATGCGGACCAAATGTTACCCCCCCACCTCTGAATTGTGGGGCCCTAATACCACCGTGACGCGCACGGCCTGTGCCTTTTTGGCGGTAGATTTTACGCGTAGAACCCTGTACCTCGCCTCGATCCTTAGTTTGATGCGAACCCAAGCGGCGTTTAGCTAACTGCCAGTTTATTATTTGATGCAGGATGTCTACACGCTCCTGACACCCGAATATGGCATGGTTGAGAACAACCTCTCCCACCACTTCCTTATTCCATGTAAATACTTTTAACTTCATTTTTCTACTTCACATTAAGGCTTATATTACTCTTCTGTCTTAGTTTCTTGAAGGCTTTCCGTCAGCTCTTTCACTTCAACTATAATTTCTTCAGCTGTATCAGCTTTTATCCCTGCTGGTAATGGCACTGATAACGGTAATGCTTTCTTTACGGCATCTTGCAAGTATACTAGGCTTTGCTCAGCTCCAGGTACAGCACCGCGCACAGCTATTATACTCATATTTACATCAATATCAACTACTTGTAGGTTTTGTGTTGTTACTTTTACGCTTCCCATGTGACCAGCCATCTTTTTATTCTTGAAGACCTTACCTGGATCTTGGCGTTGACCAGTAGAACCATGCGACCGGTGAGAGACTGATACACCATGCGAGGCTTCCAACCCACCAAAATTATGCCGCTTCATTACACCTGCAAATCCTTTGCCGATAGTTATAGCAGCAACATCTATATACTGGCCAATTACAAAATGCTCAACCCCTAGGTGCGCGCCGACATCTACAAAACAATCTTGGGATATGCGAAACTCTTTCATACCCTTTACAGGCTCTACCTTGGCTTTTGCACATATACCACGTATTGGCTTACTTACACGTTGAGGCTTGTTTTTACCATACCCTACTATTACTGCATCATAGCCGTCACGCTTTTGAATCTTATGCCCTACAATACGATTATCCTGAATCTCAATAAGCGTTATAGGTATGACGTTTCCTGTTTCATCAAAGATTCTGGACATACCAAGCTTGACACCAACTAGCCCACTTCTAGCTACGGAATTACCTGCCATCTTTACGCCTCCACAATTGTAATTTTCACATCTACACTTAATGGTAAATTTAAGCGACTCAGTGCGTTAATGGTCTCAGGCGGCGGATCAAACAATACCATAATGCGGGAATGATCTCTAATCTCAAATGCTTCACCCGATTCTTTATGAACGTGGGTCGAACGATTAACTGTAAAACGATTAATCTTAGTTGGGATCGGCACAGGACCACTCATTTTGGCGCCCGTACGCTCAATAATACCCGCGATATCCGCCACCGCTTGGTCCAACACTCTATGATCAAAAGCGCTAAGCTTTAATTTCATCTTTTGATGTGCCATCCTTTACTCCACTATTTCTGTTACGATACCTGCGCCGACGGTACGACCGCCTTCACGTATGGCAAACTTTAAACCCTTGTCCATCGCAACAGGCGCAATTAACTCAACTACTATGTTCATATTATCTCCAGGCATCACCATCTCCGTACCAGACGGTAACTCTATAGAGCCCGTCACATCAGTCGTCCTAAAGTAAAACTGCGGCCGATAATTACTGAAAAATGGCGTGTGCCTCCCTCCCTCTGCCTGCGTCAATACGTATATCTCAGCCTTAAACTTCTTATGTGGCTTAATACTACCAGGCTTGGCTAGTACCTGTCCACGTTCCACATCATCCTTGCCTATACCACGTAATAATACTCCAACGTTATCTCCAGCCTGTCCTTGATCCAACTCCTTACGAAACATCTCAACTCCAGTACACGTAGTAGTCTGTGTAGCACGTATACCCACAATCTCTATCTGCTCACCTACCTTAATGATTCCCTGCTCCACTCTCCCAGTTACAACAGTACCACGTCCAGGTATGGAAAATACATCCTCCATAGGCATCAAAAATGCCTTGTCTAAAGCACGATCAGGTATCGGTATATAACTATCAACTGCAGCCATCAACTTACCAATGCACTCTTCACCATATTCCCCAGACTGACCATTCAGGGCTTGCAACGCAGAACCTCTTATCACAGGTATCTCATCACCAGGAAAGCCATACTTGGTTAAAAGCTCCCGTACTTCCATCTCAACTAAATCTAAAATCTCAGGATCATCAACCGTATCGCATTTGTTCATAAATACTACTAATGCTGGTACACCAACTTGGCGAGCAAGTAAAATATGCTCCCTAGTCTGCGGCATAGGGCCATCAGATGCACTCACTACTAATATACCACCATCCATCTGTGCTGCACCGGTAATCATGTTCTTTACATAATCCGCGTGCCCAGGACAGTCTACGTGTCCATAGTGACGTGTATCCGTTTCATATTCAACGTGTGCTGTATTAATCGTTATACCACGAGCCTTCTCTTCAGGTGCCTTGTCTATTTGGTCATATGCCGTAACCTGTGCCTGACCCTTCTTAGCCAATACAGACGTAATAGCTGCAGTCAATGTCGTCTTACCATGGTCAACGTGACCAATAGTACCTATGTTCACGTGCGGCTTTAGCCTCTCATATTTCGTCTTCGCCTTGCCCATTTCTCTCTCTCCTTTATTTGT
>JANPII010000102.1:0-12666 GCA_031424915.1 Pseudomonadota bacterium | reverse complement strand
GCGACGGCTTATTACCGCACGTGATGGAATCAACACACTATAGATATCATCTGTAATGCGTGGATCAATAGATTGCAGCTCTGTAAGCTCTAGAAGCGATAGTTTTTTACCACGACTAATAGCCATATCAACGATAGAGCGAGTAGCCTGCTCTGCTTCACGTACAGTCATGCTTAAGTTAATGATTAACCAAGTAGCAAGATCTGGTGCAGTGGAATAATCAGCCTGCGCTGCTTCTTTCATCTGCTTACGATTGACAATAAAGCTTGCAGTAAGTGCAGACATTACATTTAAGCAATTGGATAGTGTGTCATATGCATCAAATGTAGGCTCTAGCATTTCTGCTGTGTCATGAGCGTTACCAGCAGGCAAACCTTTCATCACGGTAAGTACATTCACCAAAGACCCATAAATGCGCCCGGTTTTACTACGTACCATTTCTATCACTTCTGCATCACGCTTATTTATCAAAGTAGGATGCTGCTTCACAAAGTCATTCGGGAATGAAATGAAACCCTGGCCTGGAGCATACCAGTTCAGGAAATCTTGTGCCAAACGAGATAGGTGAGTAGCACAGATCGAAACTGCAGAGATAAATTCCATTATGAAATCACGGTCAGTAACTGCATCAATAGAGTTTGCAGTGCTTCCATCAAAGCCTAAAATACGTGATACCATCTCACGATTAATGAAGAATGCTGTACCTGCTAAAGACATAGAGCCGTATGGTGAAGTGTTAGCGCGAGCCCGTGCATCACGAATACGACTACGGTCACGACCTAACATTTCTGTATATGCCATCATCACATGTGCTAGGGATACTGGCACATCGATCTTCTGAGAGTTGCCTGGCATAATTACTTTCACGTTTTCTTCGGCCTTGTGGATCAGCACTTCTTGAAATTCTCGAACTAGTCCATCCAGATCATCACAAGCGTCACGAATCCATAATTTAAGGTCACCCACATTTTGATCTTCTTGAGAATAACACACCTTAGCATAATCAGCTTGATCACCTAGCATCTCATATAGACGGCTATAGATGTATTCATATGCACTGGAGTATGTTGCATCTAGCTTTAGATGTCCGTCGGCAATTTCTTTTTTAATTGTGTCAAGAGCATCTAAAATACGCTTGCCAATCGCCTCAGGTACAATACTGCGCTTTATGAGCATACGTGTTTGTGCACTCATAGAATATACAGCCAACATCAATAGACGCTTATTTACGCCTACAGACGCCAACGACATACGCACTAGTTTGTTATATCCTTCACCAAAGTATCCACCCCCAAGCTGCTGAAAAGCGCCACCGACTTTTGCTGCTGCAGAAGTAATTTCCGCATCATCATTGGCGATCTTAGGCTCAATGTTAATTCTATTCATTTTTCTTGTTGCTCCCATAGTACCTACTTTATAATTATTGATTGTATTATTAAATGCAAACTGATAACTTGCTACCGAGAAATTAGTATCAGTTTCATTTTATATAGCAATGGTTTTTTTACGTTTTAGAGTATTTTTTTTGCTAGCATTATGCTTATTAGGCACCCCTAGTTGGGCAAAAAACGCTATAATCGCTGACTCTCGTGATTTTACTAGGCCCGAGGTTGTAGAACGAATTAATAGCATTTTTTTTGCCGCACGACTAAATCATCCCATTAAAGCTCCTAGAACTTCCTTCATAGATCACGAAGGCAAAGAACTCTCTTTTCGTGACTTCAGAGGCAAGCTGCTTGTAGTACCTCTTTGGGCTACTTGGTGCATGGATTGCCTTGCCGAACTAAGAAGCATGGAGAACTTGCGGGCAGATCTTGAATATGATGATTTATACGATATTGCTATTGTACCTATTTCTGTAGATTTTAAGCAACCAGCCGAAGTTCAGGAGATATATGAAGCGCATAAGCTTCAGAATCTGCCCCTTCTATTCGACCAAAAAAGAGTATTGATGGAAACGCTGCATGCAAATTCTCTGCCTGCAACCTTCTTAATTAACGAAAGTGGATATATAATCGCATACTTCGATATGCACCTGCCATGGGATGCTCCTGCCGTACGCGATAACTTATTAGCTTTAGCTTCAAGCACTTCTGCTACGCTTAAACAAAAACCCAATAAAACCGCTCAAGATACAATAGTGTGGCAATCCCCTAAGAACAGCCAAAATCCTCAAGCTATTGATAAGCTTGCTGATGAAAAAGCCGTAAGCAAGCTTAGTGATGAACCCGAACATCAAATTCAAGAGCTACCTTGGCATAACCCTCAAACTTCTAGGCAGCCTGTAGAGACTCAATGATTGTATCAGCATTAGATGCCAAAAAATGCGTGCTATAGTCGGTCCACAAGTAGGGCTCAAGTTTGTTTGGATATCTCCATATTAACTCCACAAACCTATCCGCTACAATCACCGAGCCTTCGGATAATGGCACTGCCAACTGCCGTCCTACAGTGGCAGACTGCGCAATTCCGCATTCTGCACTTCCACGAATTTGCCCACCTTCATTATTAAGCACTACGCCCTGTGCTAATAATTGTTGGTTAAACTCTTCTAGGCTGGTGTAAATATTTGGGTGAAGATGTAAAGCTATACCACAGTGATTAACCATACGACCACGCACCAACACCCATGCCAGCAATTCATTTTCTTGCTTTACTGCCATATAATCCTCAAGAGTAGGCAGTGGCCATGGCCGCGACCATAAGTAAGAATATACTGCATCTGCCACTATTTCAGGGTCAGACTCAGTGGATATTAAAGTTAAGCACGCCGCTTGGCGCCTTGCATCTGCTTGTGTGATATAGCGTTCAATAATATGGCGCGTTGTTAGGTGTTTTAATTCGAAATCTGCTAGCACAAACTGAGGCAAAATTTTGGTCGCTGGTTTTTGCTCATAATCTTCTTCTGCCATCCATATAAAATTGTTGCTCTTGTTCTCCAAATAACCAGACCCACGAGGGACAAAACCTAGCATTTTCATTATCTCTTCCATACCTGCCCTGCCTCCACCCAACATAGGCAAATCAATAATTGCTATATGGTCTAGGCACGGCCTTTTATGTATATTGCCTTGCCCTGGAGGCCATATCTTACCCCAGTATGGTATTGTAGCAATGTAACGTCGCCATAACTTATCTACGAGAATGTTTCGTACTTCCTGTAAATGTCTTTGCCTTTCTTGTAACATATACTGTCCACCCCCGGTATACACAATTATATCTAAATCAAACCTATCTTTGAGCACATTTTGATTCTTAGAAATTTAAGTCTAGCCTCCTAATTTTACTTAGTAAAGGATCTATATAATTTTAACTATCAATCTATACTTGTTTTATAGTGAGGTGCAGTGTTATAGCCTGTATTTCAATTTATCGAAATACCACATAAGCACGATCTATTTAAAAATTTGACAAATGCTTTACTTTGTAATTACATATAGATATAGGCCAATATATTGATAAAAATTAACTGTCAAAATTTCTTAGATAAGTATCAATATATCTGGACGATAGGGAGCGTAGACCTGGAGGGGAAGACGTGATGGGCACAGCAATATTAAACAAGGAGCTCAAAACAATCACTAATAGATTTGGTACTTTTGAAGCTAGTACTGACAAAACCATAACTTTACCTCATGGCATAATCGGATTACCTGATTATAAGAGGTTTTGTTTAATTAATGTGCCAAATGTGCAAATCAAGCATGAATACTTAAAGGCATTCAAGCTTTTGCAGTGCCTAGACGCCCAAGAAATAGCCTTTCTAATGTTGCCTCTAGCTATACCTACGCCTTGGATTTTAGAAGACGACATAATGGGCATGTTGCATCATCTAGCTATCCCGGCAAAACAGGCATTAATTTTGCTGGTTACTTCTATTCAAAGGCAAAATACTGGCAAACTGGCTTTTGCTGTAAATGTCAAAGCTCCAATTGTTCTTGATAGCATTAAAGCAACCGGCGTGCAGTATGTTTTAACCAGCCCCGAGTATCTAACAAATTTGGTATTGTAGAGCTTTGTAGGCTACTTGGATTATAGGGCTGTGGAAATAGGTCTCCGTTCACAGGAGTGGTGGTCAAGGATTTTAGCAAAGTGTTGTACGCAAGGCCTCTTGCAGCGAAACTAAACAAAGTAGGTCTCCTTAAGTTAACGCCATCGCCTGAACACACACGACTTATAAGGCAATAATCTTACCCAAAGTATCGATATCTATTTGTTGCCAAATCACATGCTAGAGAGGCAACAAAACCAGTAGCCACTGGTAATCCCACTGATGACCCAATAACAACAGTGCAAATTGCCCACTCCGGTAATGCCATACTCAGCGTAAGGGCCGTAGAGCCTACTAAGCTAGCTGCAAAAGCTAACGCAACAGTAGTACCTATATTTCAGTTCTCATTTCTTATCCCTTATTGTTAATAGCTAATCGCAATATGCTAGCCTGCTAGTTAATGCCAGTGTTAATAGGCCAATAGTAATAGGACCTATAGCAGCACAGCTTACTTGAGCAGCAGTCGGCATTTCAACTATACACACTAGTGCGGTACCTCCAGCTATAGCGGCAGCCATTACTGTTAACGATGTTATGGTTGGTATTAAGAAGTTACTCATTTCGTTTCCTTATCTTTTGTTGTGAAATTACAATCCTAAGCTATATCCAGCGAATGCCAATCGCGCGTGTGACATACATAACGCACACCAAATTAACTGAATTTAGTCATATTCTGCTCCTTAGTTACTTTTAATATAGCCCTGTCTCTATACATTCAAAGCAATGTAGCATATTCTTAAGTATAATGCAAGTAATGCCTGACACTATTTTAAATAAATGTCCAGCCCCTTAATATGTTAAATAAAAGCGCACCAGCAAGCTACAATACATCCAAACTTCTAATAATCCTATTCCCTATAACTAAAGCTAATGCCGCCATGAACATTAGCAATAGGGGGATGGCATTTTGTGACAACAACTTCTAGCTCTGCAGCGCACTGTTCTATTTCCGCCTCATCTAGGTATAGGCGCACAGCACCCCATACTGTCATTGTTAGCTGCTCAACTAAATTAAAAGGCCTATCGGCCACCGCCAATTCAATACGCTCTATAATGTCTTTATAACAATATACATCGGTCAATAAATCGGTATGACAGCCTGGAGGCGGCCCCTTGGTGTTAAGAATAACGCTAATATCAACTAGCTGTAATTGTCCCTTTTCCTCCGCGCCACACCCTAAGGTAACCCATAATCTCAAATTGTTTATTGTCAAATTACATGTAGACATAGACACTTCCCCTCTAAAAATCATCTTATTTTAATCTAATACCAAGTCTCAGCTAAAACAGTATAAGGAGCGATGCTGTAATCTTTTAGCTGAAAGTTGGTATAATAACTAGTTGGGAGGAACATGCACTATACATTTCCATCCTGTATTTACCAAACGCAGTTGATCGCACCAACTTTGAGCAGTAATAACATTAGAAAATGGCGTCACATGTGTTTTAGTTCCACTCTTACTATAGAAATTATGGTAACGCTTACCCGGATAGCGTACCTGTAGCATGTTATTACATGCCATAACTTCTGATTCATTCGCGAAGCCAAGAATCTCAACGTGAATAACAGTAGCTACTTCTACATCAAATAAAGTAGCAGGTAATTGCTCTTTGCTTATATCAAAGCTTTCAGGAAGTTTCACTGCCTCTTGCACTACCAGCTTATGCTCAGTAGGAGGAGAGCTAGTCTTAGAAGGAGGAATGGCCACAGCAATGCCGCTTGCTTTACGTTTCTTAGGTTTTACCTCTGTCTTAGCATTAAGAGAGGGAGCAGCAAGCGTATGGTCAGCTGACAACGGGCTTGCTATCACTTCTGCAACAGGCGCAGACTCTGCTTTGGGAGTTGGTGTCATATCTACTTTATCCATATAAACATATATGACATCATCATTAATCGGTTCCTGACCTGGAGCAAGCCATGGCAAGTCGCCAATGACGTTTGCAGCGCTAGAATTAGCAAACTGTTCTTCTTGAATATAGTTACGAATTAAGTGCAACTCTATGCTGCGCTGCAAATTATTGGCATAATCTAGAGCTGATAATCCCCCTAGATCGCGTAGGTTAGGATTAGCATGTGCATTGAGTAAAGCACCTACTATCTCAGTGTGTCCTTCACGTAATGCAATATGTAAAGAAGTTGCGCCTCCTATATCTTGAGTATCTGGGTTAGCCCCATGTTCAAGTAAAAATTTTAGCATTTCTACATTACCGTGAAGTGCAGCCCGCATCAAAGCAGTCGCACCAAACTTTCCTCGTGTGTCCACGGGCACCCCCTGCTCCACTATGTCTCTGGCCTGTTCAAAATTTCTGGACTCAATGGCGTCAATTAATGGGTTGCCAAATGAAAAAGGAGCTTGAGCATTAGCAACATAAAAAGGGCAGATATATAAGAACACCCACAAGACAAAACAAACTATGCGATAACTCATATGGTATCCTATCAATTCCTATTCTCAACATAGTCGTTAAAAGTGGAGGCCGAGGCCGGAATCGAACCGACGAATGGCGGATTTGCAATCCGCAGCATTACCACTTTGCTACTCGGCCACTAATGGCTTGTTATACCAAATTTAGGAAATAACTATACACTTGAAGCCTTTTTGGTAATTTTAACGTACCATTTTCGCGCAAGTATTTGAATACAGGCGTCTCAAAGATATGCCAAAGTTCCTCAAAAATTCTTGCTTCAAGTGTGCACTTATTTCCTAGACTTGGTATTAGGCCTCGTGGAATTTTTGGCGACACTCGGTAATTTAATATGGCATCCTGGTCTTGAGGTCAAGTGTTTTGTGGAAATCCATGTTACTGGACAGGGCAAAAACATGACTTTTTATAACCTTGAAAAAATGGAAACTTTAATACGATGTTGCTGCTTAAGAGTTAAAAAGTCATGTTTTTGGTTCTAAGTTTAATCTGCTGCGCGCGAAGTAAATTCGACGCTTGCAGATCTGTTTTTAATTTTTATTCACCATTTTAACCTCAAATTAATAGCAAAAATATTCCTTTCCTCTACCTCATGTTTTAGCCCTGGTTACTGGAGATCATTTGTAGCCTCAGTTTTTTGTTCAAAGCTACGCCGAAATGGCGATTTACGACTAGCACAATAGATAGAAAGCATAATAAGCCCGCCCCCATAAAGGCTAGGCCATGTCAGCTGTTCTCCTAAAAAACCAACCCCAAGTATCACTGCCACAACCGGCATAATATAAGTAATGAGTGACAAGCGGGCAGGCCCCCATGTGCGTACTAAGTGATATACTAAAATCTGCGACAGTGCGCTAGTTATTATGCCTATCCATAGCACAGCAATCCATGTATTTATATCATTAGGTAAGGATAAAGACCCCTGCTGTAGCAAGGCTGCAGATATCATAACCGTAGCGCTTGCAGTTGCTGAAATAGCAGCCAGAGCAATTGGATGTTCTTTGCTGAAGTGTAGTTTGGCAAAAACACCAAACAGGCTGTAACATACTGCTGCTAATATTATAGCAAGCTCAGGAAGCATATGCGAAGCCATTGTACTATATTCAGGAGCCAGCATTATATATACCCCACCAAAGCCCAGGAACATTCCAAAAACTTTAGAAATAGACAGCTCTTTGGGCCCTATTAATAAAAGGCTAAAAAGTGCTGTTAGTATTGGACTGAGGCTAATTAAGATTCCAGCTACACTGGAGTCCACATAAGCTTCGGCCCATGAGATAAGAGAATTAGGCAATGCACCTCCCACCACTCCTGCCAGTAGCACTTTAGCCACCAGCTGCCAACTTTTAGGCAAAGGTATACGTAGTAGATATACTATTAGCCATAAAAAAGTAGCGGAAATGGTTGAACGATATGCCACTAATTCCAATGCAGAGAGTTCACGCACTGCCAGTTTAATCCAGTAGAATGAGGAACCAAAACCTAGAACCGAAACAGCAAAGAAAGCAAGCCATTCCATATACCCTGCGCTTTGCCATTTCTTCGCCATGGTGCTACTCTTGCTAGCCTACAATCTCAGACTCGCTAAAGAAGAAGCGTATTTCGTTATCAGCGTTTTGGAGCGAGTCCGAGCCATGCACAGCATTAGCTTCGATATCGCGAGCAAATTCTGCACGTATGGTACCTGGCGCTGCATTCTTAGGATCTGTAGCACCCATAACTTCACGATGCTTTAGTACGGCGCCCTCGCCTTCCAACACCTGCACTACCACCGGGCCTGATATCATAAATTCCACTAACTCCTTGAAAAAGGAGCGTTCACGGTGTATTCCATAAAAAGCCTCAGCTTGAGCTGGGGTCAAACGGATGCGCTTCTGCGCTACGATTCGCAAGCCGTTTTTTTCTATTACAGCATTGATCGCACCTGTTAGATTACGTTCGGTCGCATCTGGCTTAACTATAGACAAAGTTCTTTCAACTGTCATATTATCTCCCTTAAACTTACATTAGGTGCAGACTAAAACTGCACTCAGCGAAGGGATTATAACACTAAACTCGTTGATTTTCAAGCGGTATTCGCTTAATACAAGGCGAATTTACGTTGGAATCATCACTAGCACACGGGCTTTTAAGGTCTCGAGAAGAAGGATCTACTGCCGCACAGGCCATAACGCCACAAGCTAGACCCACTAATAAAACAATACGTAATAGCATAGTACCTCCATATAATATTTATACATTCTTTATAGCTAAATTGAAGTCAGCATGCAAGTACGTGATTTTACAAATATGAGCATAAAATAAAGGGTAATCTTCAACATGAATTGCACTAACACCGCTACCCATTGCTAAGTTGCTGGATTTAATATGCGTAGCTTAATTCCCTTCCCCCGCTAGCTTAGCACCTCTGTCTAATAATAATTTTACTATCTCAGGGTTTGTTGCTACATATATGGGGGTTTCACCCATATCATCTTTCGCTTCTATGTTAGCGCTATAATCAAGCAAGACTCCTAATATCTCTTTATTTCCCAACGCAGCTGCATAATGTAAAGGGGTGCCGCCCTTATTATCTTTTGCTTCTATATTAGCACCTCTATTTAGTAACAACTTTATGATTTCAAGCTTCTTTGCTATTACTGCTGCATGTAATGGGGTCAAGCCATCCTCCTCAGCTTTGGCTTCTGCGTCAGCGCCATAATCGAGCAAAAAGCATAATATATCTTCATTTCCTAACACGGCCGCATAATGTAAAGAGGTGTCGCCCTTATTATCCTTTGCTTCTATATTAGCACCTCTATCTAGCAATAGAACTACCACCTCGGGTCTTCCTTCTATAACTGCCATATGTAATGAGGTTTTGCCCTCAGCATCTTTTGATTCTAGCATAGCTCCATAATCAAGCAGCAGCCCTATGAACTCCATATTTCCTGACCTAAGGGCAATTTGTAAAGGAGCGTGGCCGCTATTGTCTTTCGCTTCTACGTCAGCACCTCTATCTAATAACAATTTTACTATCTTAGGTCTCTCTTCCATATCGCTAATCATAAGCGCTGCATGTAAAGGAGTCGAACCCTCCTCTCCATATTTTGCCTCTAATATAGCCCCGTTATTTAGCAAAGACTCTATTATCTCCTTGTTCCCAACCATAGCTGCATAATGTAGGAGGGTAATACCTTTCTTATCTTTATCATTTATCTGTGCTCGCCTAACAGCCTTTACGAATTTGAGCGCTGCATTCATATCTCTATTAAGAAGCGCTTTTACAAAATCATTATACATAATATTACTATCCTCAAATCTTACTTAGCATTAGCTCAATATTATACTTTTTTACAAGCTAAAACCGAATGATATACCCTCAACTACAATCTAATCAATATATATTATATTTAAGAGGTAGCCTACTATACATCCAAACCAAAACCAATATGCAGCGCCCTCACTGCAATTTCTCTTTGTGCCTTATTAACTAATACGCTGACTTTAATTTCTGAAGTAGAGACAGCCTTAATATCGATATTCTGCTCGGCTAAAATGGCAAACATTTTTTGTGCCGCACCTACATTACGACGTATACCCACCCCCACAATTGATACCTTGGCAACGCCAGGGATTACCTCCATGCGCGCAAATAACTTTCCTTCTAGATCACGTAAGATCCGCGTAGTAAGCTCACTATCTGCTGCTGCTACAGTAAATGACAGCATACTCTCTTTATTCCAGATATTTTGCACAATCATATCTACTGATACTGCTGCTTTGGCTAGTACTGCAAATATTTGTGCTGTTACATACTGCCCTGTGATCAAGGCCCCTAAAGTTATGCATACTTCATCACCTGTACATGCTATACCAGTTACAATATGATCTTCCATTAATTCCTCCTCGCTAGTTAACATAGTGCCAGCTTCTTTGCTAAAACTAGATAAAACCTGGATTTTTAAATTATTCTTCATTGCAATTTCAACCGAGCGGCTGTGTAGCACCTTGGCCCCTGCTGAGGCAAGCTCCAACATTTCTTCATATGATAATTGCGCTAATTTACGAGCATTTGGTACAATACGTGGATCTGCACTGAAAACCCCTGCAACATCAGTGTATATATCGCACCTAGATGCTTTTAATGCTGCAGAAATAGCAGCAGCAGTAGTATCTGAACCTCCACGTCCAAATGTTGTTATCCTATCTTGATGCACGCCTTGAAAACCTGCAATAATAGGGATAATGCCATTATCAAAAGACTCTAATATAGGCGCCACCTCAATGCTTTTGATTTTAGCATTGGTAAAATGCCCATCAGTTAAAATTGGCAGCTGCCAACCTAACCAAGAGCGCGCCTTATAGCCACGCGCTCTTAACGCTAAGGACAACAGCGCACAACTTACTTGCTCTCCTGTAGCTAATACCGCATCATATTCTTGTAGATCTACAAACGCTTGTAATGGAGAAATACCTTGAGCATAGCCAACAAGTTGATCAGTAACCCCTGCCATTGCAGATACTACAACCGCCACCTTGTTACCTTTTTCATATTCGCTAATCACTAAGTCTGCTACTTGACCAATGCGCTCAATATTTCCAACCGAGGTGCCACCAAACTTTTGTACAATAATTGCCATTTTATTGCCTTATTCCCATTATTCAGCATCCGGCAACTGCATACCCACTAGGTGATATCCGCTATCTACATGCACCACTTCTCCAGTTACACCACTACTTAATTCACTTAATAGGTATACTGCATTATTGCCAATATCTTCCAAAGTAGTGCCACGACGTAATGGAGTATGGGCATTGCTTGCTTTCAAAAATCCATTAAATCCTCCTATTGCAGAAGCAGCCAAAGTTTTGACTGGTCCAGAAGATATCGCATTAACTCTAATATTCTGCGGCCCCAAATCTGAAGCCAAATAACGAACACTCGCTTCCAAAGCGGCTTTAGCAACTCCCATAACATTATAATTAGGAATCACCTTCTCAGCACCATAATAAGTTAGTGTTAGCATGGTCCCACCATCTTTCATGAGTGGTTGGGCGTATTTAGCTATATGCACAAGGGAATAACATGAAATCTCCATAGTACGCAGAAAATTGTCACGACTAGTGTCAAGGTACCTACCTCGCAATTCATTCTTGTCAGAAAAGGCAATAGAGTGAACTAAGAAGTCGAGCTGCCCCCATTTATCAGCAAGCTTTTTAAAGGCATCCTCAAGGGCCGCACCATCAGTTACATCGCATTCTAAAAGAAAATCGGATCCAAGTGCAGAGGCCAACGGCTCCACCCGTCGCTGCAGTGCCTCCCCTTGATAAGAAAAGGCAAGCTGAGCACCTTGAGCCTGGCATGCTTGCGCAATACCATAAGCTAAGGAACGATCATTAGCTACACCCATAATTAGGCCACGTTTGCCTGCTAATAAACCACCACTCATGAATTGCATAAACCTACACTGCTTAAAAAATTATTATGGACCTTTATATTCTATAGCGTAATAAGCATAGGCCCACAAGTGGCGTAAAGCACACCTGTGGGCCTAAAATAATCAACTGCCTATTCAACTATACGCCAGCTACCATCTGGTTGACGACAAGCACGACCATAAGCACGCTCAGAGCGACCTCCAATTTTGATAGTGTCGCTGTACTCACGACAATAGACCCCACCTTCGTTATAGGTCCGCGTTGGTGTAATAGTACCAGATGCGCCGCTATCTGGGTTGCGCCATGATGAGGCTACACCAGAACGATTGTGCTCTAGTGCACGTAATTGTGTCTGATGATGGTAATTTAGATCTGCCCGGTCTAAAGAGGCCCCTATTTCACTACCAATAAAAGCACCCAATAATGTGCCACCCGCAATAGCTGCGATATTGCCAGTACCACCCCCAATATTTGAGCCAAGTATTGCTCCACCAATGGCGCCTGTTAGACCACCAAGGTCGCTCTTACTAAGGCCTTGATCACCATCTCTGGTCTGACAGCCAGCAAGGGCGCCAGCAAGCAACACCACCGCCAATGTTTTTGTTATATACTTTTTCATAAAAAGCTCCTGACTTTAGGATCTAATTTGATACCAGCAATTACTAAAGAAATGTAGTTTTATACTCGCCACAAATTCACCTGTGAATTCTCAGTTTGAGACATTCATTTCAGTGCAAAGTCTGAATTAGTTAAAAATTTTCCTGTTCCAT
>JANPII010000101.1:0-2364 GCA_031424915.1 Pseudomonadota bacterium | reverse complement strand
TGTTATAACATTGGCTGAAATTCCGTAAGAAGCTACTTTCTTGCCAATGTAGTTTAGGGTGGGATCTATCCATGACCTGACGTGTGGATCAAACATATAATATTCTCCTGATCTATAGAATAAAATCGATCTACATATCAGAAGTGCTATACACCTGGAATACTTCTACCTCTTCTACTTTAGTAGAAGAGGCTACCCTATTACGTCCCTCATCATCTACACCCTTGGCTGCTTTTAGTGCAGCATCTACACGCCCTATAATGGACTCCGCACTCTCCCCAGGCTGTAACTCAGCTACTCCAATACTACTAGTCCCTGCTATACTTCCAGGCTTCTTGGCAATAGCAAATGGCGTTGACGCTATTATAATCCTAAGACGCTCAGCAGCTAACGTTGCCTTGTGAAGACTGGTATTGCGCATAACTATAACAAACTCTTCTCCTCCATACCTGGCGCATAAATCAGTAAGCCATACATTCGTCTTAATCCTATGACCCAGCTCTTGAAGTATCATATCTCCTGAGTGATGATCATAATTCTTATTTATCTGACCAAAATGATCCATATCAATCATCATCACTGATAATGGCTGAGATGAAGTGTGCGCATCTTCTATCATATTACTGAGATTCATATCCAAATATCGTCTATTATGAAGCCCTGTGAGCTTATCAACAATCGATAAAGACAGAGCTTCCATCAAACGCTCTGCAAACTCTTTTGCAACACTACAAGCAAAAGCCAAATATAGCATCACCACTGCTGCATAGCTTAGCTTATCAGCAATAGGTAAAGCTAGCAGAAGCTCATGCCCAAGATAAAAGTGTAGTGCAGCAAGCATAGCTCCTGCTAGCATACCAAGTAGCATAAGTAAAAGAAATGCTCCGTAATTGGCAAATGCTGCAAGCATAAAAGCTGCAGTTGCTGCATGCATAACCCACATCCAGTCATTATAACGTAGTATTAAACTATAGGTTCCAAGCACCGGCAAACACCATAACAGTAAGGCATACCAGTATATAGCTAGGTATTTCTTTTTAATCTCACTAGGTAAAGCATCATGAAAACATAGTAAAGCGCAACCTATAACTCCGATAAGACGTAGAAATACCTCTAAAGCTCCGAAGCTACTAGCTCCAAGATCTCCTGCAGCTACTAGTAATAGTAAAGGATATAGGCAATATATGAAGCCTAGTCCGGCAAAGGTATAATATTTAGGGGGATATTTTATTACTGCTCTATTGGCCATGGTACGTATATTCCAAGGGCGCAGCTTAAGTAACTTGGCACTTGAGTCTTTTACTCTTTGTAATATAGAAGGCTTTGTAACCTCAAGTCGTGCAACACTCCGTCGCTCCAACAGCCCTGCCCATATCTGCAGGTAGTGCATGCCAAATAGGCCTATAGCACTACCTATTAGGCCAAGAGTAAGACTTACGACATCAAACATACCCTGAAAATATACGCCTAATAAAGTAGCGGGAATAGCACTTACTATAGCAGCAACAAATGAAGTAGGATTGGTGCGGAAGCCAAGAAATCCTGCTATCATTGGGATAAACATAATTGGAGAATATATGCTTGCTGCTAACCATATCAACTCTAAAATGCTAGTACTTGTTAAAGCCAAGCCCATAGCTAATACCCCAATGAATACAGCAGCTAATCGCGCTAACTTTAATTCAGTCTTATCACTTATACCAGGCCAAATTTGTTTTGCCATGTCATGAGCACATAATATGCTCGTCACATTTAGCCATGAATCAGCAGTAGACATGATGATTGCTAGCAAACCCGCTACTACAATACCTGTTATCCCAACTGGGAGAAAAGTACCAATTATCTGCAAGAAGGCTGTTTTAGATGATGCTGTCTCTGGTAGTAAAGCAGCCACAATTAAGCCAAGCAAACACATGATTAAAGCCATAGCGATATCTAACAAAGTAACTATTTTGATAGCATTAGTTAATTGTTTGGTAGTGTTAGCCATCAAGAAACGTTGAATAAAAGCCCCCTCAGAACTATATGTAAAAGCATATACAATGAACCCTATGCACATCGTAACGCTATGAATATCTAAATTTAGAGTTAGCTTTTCTGGTGGTATTACATTTTTAATTCCTACTAATCCCCCTACATGATAAAATCCTGCAGCACATAAATACGGAATTGCAATATAGAATACTGTGAATTGCAGTACATCCGTTAAAGCCACAGCTCTAATCCCACCAAAGGTAGAGTAGACAATCAGTATTCCTACACCAACAACCATTCCATATAACACTGGGATATCCATGTAATAGTGAAGTACATAGCCTAAAGCGCTGGCTTGAGCTGCTATAGCGCCTGTAGCCAACACTACAG
>JANPII010000100.1:0-10271 GCA_031424915.1 Pseudomonadota bacterium | reverse complement strand
GAAAGAAAATAATATTGTCATTGAATAGCTGCAGCGCCGTTACACAGGCCAGAGTGAGTAAAACTAGACTAAGACCGAGCAAGCCTGCTCTTTTTTGCCAATTTGTCATCTGCGTTATCCTCTATACTGGTGATATTGATTCCTGCTTCCCTACATATTTGACGATAATGCCTATGGCTAATTATAGACATGCCACCTAGCATCAAAAAGAAAATAGCATAAACTAAAAGAACCATTGTCATTGCTAACTAATCCTTTGTTTCAGGATCTGCATCGTCGAACAAACCTTTGCCCTGACTTTCTGCATCATCAATTTCGTCACTTTCATCTATAAGGTCAAGATCTGGCTCAATAGTGCCTGCTCCTTGCTCTACTCCAGAGGCGGAATCATTAAAGGAGCGCCATGCGTCCTCATTACCAAACTCATCCTCAGTCGTGTTATACGGATCATCCTGTTCTACTTGGCGTTTGGTCTGATATTTACCAATTAAAGCTTCGCGCAATAACGGAGGGCTAACCTTTCCTTCTGCAACTTCACGTAAAGCTATAACTATTTCTTTGTTCTTCGCCTGTACAGTTGCTTTAGCGCCTGATACTAATTCTCGAACTCTTTGTCCTGTAAGGACTACTAATTCAAACTTATTTGGTATTTTAATTACACAATCTTCTACTGTAATACGTGCCATATATAAAATCCTCTAAAACACAAAAATAGATTAAACCTTGACAGCTAGCATACACAATTGACAACCAATTAGCAAGCCTTATGCTTTAGCCATGATACGAGCTTTTCTGCTTTTACTCGAGCGCACTTAAATCACACAATTTTTTGTAAACCTTTAATGCATAACGGTCCGTCATGCCAGCAATATAGTCTATTACCACCTGAGCACGTGCTCCATCATCCACAGCTTCAGCTTTATTTTTCCACTCGGTAGGTAAGCAATCAGGATTATGATATAAAGTCTCAAATAGTTGCTGCACAACTAATTTAGATTTGTAAGTAACTTGATTGATTTTATAGTGCTTATATACCTTTTCTAATAAGAAAGCTTTAAGCTTATTCTTCACCTCTTCCATTTGCTCTGAAAACCCAATTAATGCTGTGGTTTGCAGCTTAACATCAGCAAAATTGTATACCTTGTTAGCTACAATACGACGCCTGCTTTCAGTTACTAAATCCTCTATCATAATTCTTGCCAAGCGCCTTATGCTTTCATTGAGTAACTGGGGACTAGAGATTTTTGGATGCGCATCAAGCACTTGTTTAAACACATTCCATATTTGTGGAATCTCCGCTAGCTCTTCAGCCTTAAAGAAGCCGGCCCGAATACCATCATCAATATCATGATTACAGTATGCGATATCATCAGAAATCGCTGCTACTTGGGCTTCTAGGGTTGGGAAGGTATGGGAAGGGATAGCAAATTTCACAAAAGCAGGCTGCAACATTGACAGAACCTTATTATGCCCAGCATGGTTATTCAGTAGGGGGCCATTATGCTTTGCTATACCTTCTAATGTTTCCCAGCTAAGATTTAGTCCCGGGTAGCTAACATAACGTTGTTCTAATAGGGTAACTAATTTGATGGCTTGGGCATTGTGATCAAAGCCACCAAAGCTTGCCGCAGCTATGTTCAGCCCTTCTTCCCCAGCATGGCCAAAAGGAGGATGGCCAAGATCATGGGCTAATGCCACTGCTTCAGCTAAATCTTCGTGAAGTTGTAGAGCGCGACTTATGTCTCTGGCAACCTGCGCTACTTCCAGGCTATGAGTTAGGCGAGTACGATAGTGATCACCAATATAGTTGATAAACACCTGTGTTTTATATTCCAATCGCCTAAACGCTAGTGAATGCAATATACGATTGCGATCGCGCTGAAAGCATCCTTGGCTACTTTCCAGCAGCTCTGGGTGCATGCGGCCGACAGAGTCTTGTTCAGTACAGGCATATGGAGCAAGTTTCATAACCCTATTGCATAAATTAATTAGTTCTGCTATCCCACTATATCCCATTTGCTCCCAAAATAATACTATTATTTCCCACTATAAGTGATAGTATAATAGATAAGAATTATTGGAATATTATTAAATAAAATTTAAATTACGTTATATGGAGCTATTTGTCTCAACATATCGTAGCAAAATAGATAACAAGTCACGGGTGTCCATACCCGCGGCATTTCGGGCTGTTTTGCTTGAAGATAAGGTTTTTGCCTACTGTTCTTTAGTGCAGCGGTGCATAACTGTATGCACTAATGCCAGCCTCATGGAGCTACATACACATATCGAACAACTTGATATGTTTTCTGCTGAACGAGAAGCTATATCTACGGCTATATTAGGTAGTAGCGAGCAACTTAACATTGATGCTAAGGGCCGTATTTGCTTAAGCGAACGGTTAATAGATTTTGCCAGCATTGGGCTAGAGGTTGCATTTGTTGGTAAAGGGCGTACCTTTGATATATGGGATACGAATCAATTTGCGACTCATGCTCAGCAGGCTCGCGAATATGCCGTAAAACATAAGTTAATATGGGGAGGGCAAAATAGTAGTAAATAATATGTCATCTCCTCATACTCCAGTTTTGTTAAATGAAGTATTGGAGGCGCTGGCTCCACGAGATAGTGCAATTTATCTTGATGGCACGTTTGGGGCTGGAGGATACTCCCAAGCAATTTTAGATAAAGCTCAATGCCAAGTCGTTGCCTTAGACCGTGATGCATCAGTTATGCCATACGCAACAGAGCTGGCTTCTAGGTATGGCAAGCGCTTTTGCTTCATCAATGGTAATTTTGGCAATATGCAGCAACTATTACGCAGTAATGGTTATGACCAAATAGATGGAGTGGTGCTAGATATTGGCGTGTCATCAATGCAGCTAGCACAAGCAGAGCGTGGCTTTTCCTTTATGAATGATGGCCCGCTAGATATGCGCATGGATAATAGCCAGATACGCACTGCTGCTGCAATAGTATCAGAATATAATGAGCAGGAATTAGCAGACCTCTTCTTTACTTATGGGGGAGAACGTAAGTCACGCCGTATCGCTCATGCCATTGTAACTGCACGGCAACAAGCTCCAATTCGCTCCACCCTACAGCTAGCAAATATAGTGAAGGGTGCTGTATCCCGGTATCATGATGCCATCCACCCAGCTACTCGAACTTTTCAAGCTTTGCGTATAGAGGTCAATAATGAACTTAAGGAATTAGAATTAGGGCTACAAGAAGCAGTAGCATTGTTAGCACCACTTGGTAGACTGGTAGTAGTAACCTTCCATTCTTTAGAGGATGCGATAGTGAAGCGCTGTTTTATGAAATTGTGTGGCAAGAAAGTGCATACAAATAAATATAAATCAGAGGAATATGCACCAAGCCATGCCTTTTGCCATATTAGCAATGGAGCGGTGGCTCCTAGCCGCAGTGAAACTTATGCCAACCCAAGAGCACGCTCCGCCAAATTAAGAGCGATAGTGAGGAGCGCATGACTTATAATCTATTCCGCTCCGCATTATGGCTTGGTATACTGGCATTAGCTTTGAGTACAATCAGCTTGTTTGCAGTCAAACACCGAGTGCAGGAACTAAATCGGCAGCTGCATATGGTTAATCGGGGTATTATATCAGAAAAAGAAAATATACATGTCCTCAAGGCGGAATATGCATATCTAACTCAACCGCAAGTAATACAAAAACTAGCAACGAAACATCTAGTCCTACAGCCGACGCAGCCTCAGCAGATTCTAAAATATAAACCGGGAGGAGCAAATGGCACCAACTCCTAGTATTGATCATGAGTTGACAACGCTAGAAGAATTGGGAAGTGACCATACTGCTCAAGCTATATTAGTGTCTCGCGCACGCTTAAAAGTTGTGACCATCGTAGTATTCTTAGCATTTGCTACACTGATTGGGCGTATCCTAGAACTCAACTTCATGACCAAAGAAGACATCAAAATAGCTACAAAATCTCGTACTATGGATGATTTTGGCGTCAGGCGCGTCAATATTTTGGATCGCAATGGCAACCTACTAGCCACCAATTTATCTACTGCTTCGCTATTTGCAAATCCCACAGAAGTCATTGATCCCGCTGCAAGCGCTACTAAGCTCTCACGTATCAACCAAGATTGGGAATATGATGAGCTATTAGGTAAGCTAAACGCAGAAAAGCAGTTTGTATGGCTCAAACGTCACCTCACTCCTCATGAACAACAAGTCATCCACAACTTAGGTTTGCCTGGATTATATTTTGCAGCGGATGAAAGAAGAATTTATCCCCAAAATAAGCTATTAGCACATATACTAGGTTTTGTAGACATCGATGGCAACGGACTAGCAGGCGTGGAGCGTTATTTCCATGAAAGGCTAACTCGTGGCGGGCATCCTGGGCAAGATCTTGAACTATCTATAGATCTACGTGTCCAAAGTATCTTGCATGAGGAATTGGGTAATGCAATTCAGACTCATAATGCTTTGGGAGGGTCGGGCTTAGTAATGGACGCACAGACGGGCGAGATGTTGGCTATGGTTAGCTTGCCAGACTTCGATCCACATCATATAGAAGCAGCGGTGGACCGCCAACGTTTTAATCAAAACACCCTAGGTGTATATGAAATGGGCTCTATGATGAAGCTTATGACAGTAGCAGTTGGATTAGATACCGGGAAGGTTAATATTAACGATGCCTTTGATGTATCACAACCCTTAAAGTTAGCACGTTTCACTGTCCATGATTATAGAGGCAAGGGCGGCTCTTTATCAGTGCCGGAAATCCTAATTTATTCTTCTAATCTTGGTACGGCACAAATTGTGGGAAAATTCGGTTGCCAACATCAAAAAGATTATCTACGTAATTTCGGTATGCTGTCTAAGATAGATTTCGAACTGCCTGAAGTAGCCACTCCGTTGCATCCTGGAGATAAAGCCTGGCGTGATATCAATATGATTACAATAAGCTATGGACATGGTATTGCCATGACTCCACTTCATGTTGCACCCGCAGTAGCAGCTATGGTAAATGGCGGAGTATTATATCGTCCAACACTGGTAAAGCAGGTGGGGGGGCGGCCTGAAGGGAAACAGGTAATCAAACCCTCTACCTCCGACATGATGCGCAAGCTAATGTATCTGGTAGTACAGTATGGCAGTGGCAAAAAAGCTCAGGTGCCTGGTTATTATGTAGGTGGAAAAACTGGTACTAGTGAGAAGGTATCGCATGGTCGCTATAATAAACATGCAAACCTTGCTTCGTTTATTGGTACTTTTCCAGTACACAATCCTCGTTATGTAGTGCTGATAATGGTGGATGAGGCTAAAGCAAATAAGCTTAATTTTGGCTTTACTACAGGTGGTATGATCGCAGCTCCAGTAGCTGGTGAGATAATCAAACGCATTGCTCCAATTCTCAATGTTATGCCATATCATGAGGAAGAGGAGATAGGTGAGATCAACAAGCTACTTAACATCAATTTTGAACCTCGGTATCGCCAATTCCCTAGAAAAAATGCTCAGTAAGCATAAGTTACGCTTCTCATCTTACGCTATATACTTGCCTTTTAGAAGATTATCGTTTAATCTGGGAGTGTATTCCCAATTAAACGGAGAGGCGTTATGATTAAACAGCGTACATTAGCAAAGGTTATTCAGCAAGCTTCACGTTCTTTTCCTGTATTGCTTATAACCGGCCCCCGTCAAGTAGGCAAAACTACGGTGTTGCAAAGCTGTGCTGGCAAAGGCATACGTTATGTAACCCTAGACGACCTAGATTCAAGAACTCTAGCACAAAATGATCCAGCTCTGTTTCTGCAAACATATAAACCCTCTGTAATTATTGATGAGATACAGTATGCTCCCCAACTCTTTAGTTATATTAAAATAGCCGTAGATCACACCAAGGAGCCGGGCATTTTTTGGCTTACAGGTTCCCAAAAGTTTAACCTTATGCAGGGTATTACTGAGAGCTTGGCTGGCCGTGTAGCTATTATTGATATGCTAGGCTTTTCACAAGCAGAGCTAACAGATCATGCTGATTCGGTGCAACCCTTTTTACCTACCACGGAATGGTTGGATAACGCCCGCAAAAACGCCAGGCCTAAACAACTTATGGATGTCTATCAGGATATTTGGCTTGGCTCATATCCCCAGCTACGAATGGATCCTAACATGTCGCGAGATATGTTTTATAACTCTTATGTGCAAACCTATATCCAACGTGATGTTCGTGAGTTTGCCCAAATTAATGATGCGACCACCTTTAAGAGATTTTTGAGTGTGCTAGCCGCTAGAACCGGTCAATCGCTGAATTATTCTAGTGTGGCACGAGATGTTGACATTGATCATAAAACGGTAAAAGCTTGGCTTGCTATCCTTGAAGCATCGGGGCTGGTATACTTGCTACCGCCTTATTATAGGAATACCACCAAGCGCTTAGTCAAAACACCCAAGCTTTATTTCCTTGATACTGGGCTCTGCACTTTTCTTACGAGATGGCCATCTGCGGAATCTTTGGAAGCGGGTGCAATGTCAGGGGCAATTCTGGAAACCTATATATTTACTGAAATATTGAAAAGCTATTTGCATAATGGTAAAAGTGCATATTTCTACTATTACCGAGATTTAGATCAGAAGGAAGTAGACCTCCTTATAGAAGAAGGGGACACGCTTTATCCCATTGAATTCAAAAAGACTGCAACGCCTAGCCAGAATGCCGCTAAGAATTTTGCAGTTCTCAAGAAATTGGGTAAGAAAGTGGGCCATGGTGCGGTCATCTGCTTGCGCGAAACTGACGTGCCTTTATCACCAGAGGTGGATGCTATTCCCGTGGGGTATTTGTGATTTATACCAAGTTTAGGAAATAAGTGCATACTTGAAAATTTTTGAGGAATTTTGGCTTATCATTTGAGACGCCTGTATTCAACATACTGGCGCGAAAATGCTATGGTAAAATTACCAAAAAGGCGCCGCTTCAAGTGTATAGTTATTTCCTAGACTTGGTATTATACCAACTCACAGCGTCACAGATCTTTCTTATATACAGTCAAGTTGCATTCTGTGATAAGCTCATCCTCAAAATCTATCACTTCTGGATATGCAGGTTCATAGCCTAGGCTAGTATAAAAGTACTGTAAAAACTTTTTATGCTCTTGAATCCAATTTTTTGGCGTTAATACCTTCAAGGCCATCTTCTTATATCGCCGCTCTCTGGCAACTTTCTCTGCAAAGTGAATTAATAGCTTGCCGTACCCTCGTCCTCTGAAATCTCCATGAACTGCGAGCATCCCAAATTTAAAAGATTCCTCATCATGCTCGGTTAGATGAACACAGCCGATCATCCTCTGACTCAGAAATAATACGGCTACCTCTTCATTCTTGATCATTTCAATTAGCTCCGGCTCTGTTATACGTTGCACCCACTTCTGTAACAGACCTTCCTCTCCTTGTGCGTATACTTCGTTGACCATCTGCATCAGCTCTGTGATTTGACTACTTGTCATATTATCAAGATTAACAAAATGAATCTCCGGCTTTAGTTGCATTTTCTTACCATTAAATATGTTTTTTGATTCTAGAGTGTGCCTTTATCCATAATAAAATTACCCTCAAAGTTAAGCTTTCCTCAATGATGCGAGGAAATAAAATAGACATAACTTTTTCTTAAAATATTAAGATATTTTTGTCTCTATGGTATTTAAATTACAGTATATCCACTTTACTATACTTCAATATCTATAGTCAATTCCCTAGAACCACATACCGGTCATTGGCAAAAATATCTCATATCAATTCTAAGAAATAATGATAGACTAAAGACCGCCACAGCAGATGGAATGGTACATCGTATCGAATTTATGTCATTTATGCCTAGTGAGAGATAACGCAGCCATGCTTAAGTTAATGACACATCTAATGATCGCAATCATAGTGTTGCACCTACCTTGGTTAGCAGCACCCCGCCTTATTGTGCCTGATTTGGTTGTACTTATACTGATTACCGCGAAATTACAAAACCCTAAAGCTGGATTTTGGCTCTTAGCTATAGTTGCGGGTTTGGGAATGGATATAATGGGTGGCACGCCTTATGGCTTTACCTCAGTACAGTACATAGGAATGTTAGGGCTAGTATCATGCTTTCAGAATATACTAGCAAAGGCCAGCATCATACCAATATTCCTATGGTTTGCATTCTCATATTGCGCTGTCAACCTCATTACAGTATGGCTGCTTACTCAATCTACTGGCCATATGGGAAATCTAAATCTTTCGGTGACTTATGCAACATTGCTTACCATAGCTTTTTTTCCTATATGCTATAATTTTTTGCGTTATAATGTGAAGAAATATGCGTGATGATACTAAGAAATTCCGGATTTTCACGCGCCGTAGTTTCTTTGCTTTTGGCTTACAAGCTTTATTTTTTACCATATTGAGCTCACGCTTTTATTATCTACAAGTCTGGGATAGACAAAGATACCAAACCCTATCAGATAGCAATCGCATCCGTCTTAGCATTGTGCCTCCCATCCGGGGTGAGGTTTATGATCAAAAGGGGCGTTTATTGATTGGCAACAAACTGTTTTATCGTATTGTTATAGATAGTCACAAAGCAGTTGAAGTCCGGGCTTCTATCGATGCGATAAACCCTTACCTGCAGCAACCTATCCATCTTACTGATACTGAGTTAGCAAGTTTATTATACCAATCTAGCCGTTACTCCCCTCTTGTCCTTAGTGATAATGTGGGATGGGAAGATATTGCGGTGATTGAAAGCTATAGTTATAAATTTCCTAAAGTTATGATAGAGCAAGGCAGTAAGCGCCATTACCCAGCTGGATCTGCAACATCTGTGATTACTGGTTACGTAGCACCACCTACTGAGGCTGAGCTAAAGCAATTGGGCATTTCTAATTATCAGGATTTTGTCATTGGTAAAAATGGTATTGAGCGCGCCCTAGATCATAATTTACGAGGACAGCCTGGAGTACGTAAAACAGAGGTGGATGTAAAGGGTCGTGTTATTCGAGAATTGACCTACGAGCGCGGTATAAATGGTGCTGCTACTACACTAACTATAGATTTGGAACTGCAGGAGTATATACACCATTTGCTAGTCGGCCAGGATGGCGCCATCGTAGTGCTGGATGCTGACAGTGGGGCTGTTCTAGCTCTTTACTCTGCTCCATCGTATGACGCTAACTTATTTATTGGGGGAATAAGTCAGCATGATTGGAATCAACTCAGCACCAATCCTCATAAACCCCTAATCAACAAATGTATCTCAGCTGTTTATCCTCCAGGCTCTACTTTTAAGATGGTCACAGCATTAGCAGCCCTGGAAAATGGTGTACCGCCAGATTTTAGTGTGAAGTGCACTGGGGAATATAACGTAGGGCAACATGTATTTCACTGCTGGAAACGTACAGGCCATGGCACTATGAATATGGATGAAGCCTTAGCACAGTCTTGCAACCCATATTTTTATCGCATCGCGGAACGTATAGGTATTAGGCATATTGCCAAGATGGCGAATATTTTGGGTCTAGGCTCTCCAACAGGAATTGAGCTACCATTTGAAAGTAGCGGCTTAATACCAGACCGGCCATGGAAAGAGATGCGTTATCGTCAAGAATGGATGCGTGGAGATACAACAAATACTGCTATAGGCCAAGGTTATGTACTCGTGACGATACTACAGCTTGCTGTAATGTTAGCACGCATCGCCTCAGGCCAGGCGTTAACTCCAGCACTACAATCAAACGCCTTGTTGGAGCGAAACATAAGGAAAATAGCAATACGTCCTGAGTCCTTGGAAGTAGTGCGGCATGGTATATATGCTGCTTTCAATGAGCCTTATGGCAAGAATTATGGTAGCCGTCTTCACCTTCCAGGCTTTGAAATGTGTGGCAAATCTGGTACAGCACAAATAGCTTCCTTAGCCAATTCTAAAAAACGTGGGCTAATAGATCATGGGCTTTTTGTTGGCTTTGCACCTTATAATCAGCCACGTTATATAGTTGCTAGTATAATAGAGCATGGTGGTTGGGGCTCAGCTAGTGCTATGCCTGTGGTACGTTCCATTATGCAGTATTTGCATCAACGGCTTTAGAGCTCCAGGATCTCTCGCACATGCAGTGGAAGCAGCGCTTATACCAACTCCCAACTCCCAGCTAAAAGATTACAGCATCGCTCCTCGCTCATGTAGATTTTACTACACATCGCTCCTTGTACTGTTTTAGCTGAGAGTTGGTTCTCTAATTGCATTTGAGTCAA
>JANPII010000099.1:0-11237 GCA_031424915.1 Pseudomonadota bacterium | reverse complement strand
GCCTCTTCATTCAAAAGATCTTCGTGGTTTTTTTCTGCCTGTTGCTGGTTAATGCTGCTCATATGTTTTTTCAGTATACATAGCAAATTCATTCCCTAGGAGTGATACTTTTCTTAGACTGCTGTGGCTTGAGCGCTGATTTCACTGCCAAATCAAACCACTTCTTTAAGTCTTCTGGTTCATCCATAATTTCGGGTAAAACCTTCCAATAGGACATAGCTACCGGCTTGTTTTTTCCTTGGTACGTAAATGGCTCTGAACCGCAGGCTTTAAAATATACCACCGCCTCCATATCTGCCTTAAGGTAAAGCTCATTATCTGCGATTAGCCCTATCATTTTGTCTGTATAAACCCCATAGCCACCGAACATTGCACGAACAGTAATAGTCGCAAATGGCGATAATACATCTTTGACATACTCAACAAACTCATTTTTCTTCATGCTCTTCACACCCACTCCTGCTTTGCTTTAACTAGCTGGTTGCTGGCAATAGCCTGACGTATTGCAGCAAGCAAGCGGTTCATGAATGCTACATTATGTATGGTAAGCAAGCTGGTAGCTAGGATCTCCTTAGCCTTAAGTAGATGGTGAATATAACCTCTGCTAAAATTGTGACAGGTATAGCAAGGACAATCAGGCTCAATTGGGCCTTGATCCATACGAAATTGGGAATTATTAATATTCAGATGTTCTCGTTCTTTATTTTCTCGAAACGCAGGACGTACTAGCGCGCCCCCATGGCGGGCAATCCTAGTTGGATGTACACAGTCAAAAGTATCAATGCCCAAGGCTACGCCTGCAAAAATATCAGAGATACCACCAATCCCTAGTAAGTGAATTGGGCGCGTGCGATCTAATTGACTCATTGTCCAGCTTACCACCTCTTGCATCTGATTCTTGTCAGCCCCTAAGGAGCCACCGATAGCATGCCCGAAAAACTGTTGATTATTGACAAAATCACATGATATAGCTCGCAAATCCTCATGCACGCCGCCCTGTATAATGCCGTATAAAGCCTGTGTACCATTATTTAACCCTTCAAAGCAGGCAAGGCTGCGTAACCCCCACCGATGGCTGAGGTGCATCGAGCGAGTAGTATATCTCTTATCAACATGAAATGGGGTGCATTCATCCAATACTACCACCAGATCGGCCCCCAGTTTATGTTGTATCTCTACCGAACGCTCCGGGGTTAGGAGGTACTTACTACCGTTTATATAAGAGCGGAAAAGTGCGCCTTCTTCTGTGATTTTGCGAGTCAGCCTTGGCCCTACCTTTGGGCTGCTTTTACGGCCCTTGATTTCGTCTGCTACTGAGCCATGGCCAAGGCTAAAAATCTGGAATCCTCCAGAATCTGTAAGCATTGGACCATCCCAGTTCATAAACTTATGTAGCCCCCCGAAATGAGCGACTACATCTTCTCCAGGCTGCAACATCAAGTGGTAGGTGTTAGCCAGAATGATCTGGGTTTCTGCCTCATTTAGTTGCGCTGGTGTTAGGCTTTTGACCGAGGCCTTTGTTCCACAAAAGATAAAGGCGGGGGTGTCAACCACCCCGTGTGGTGTTACTAGTCTACCAATACGTCCTGCATCATATACCTGGTATGTGAAGCTGAAACCCGGGTACATTTCCCTCCCTCTCTACCCATTATGTGAATTATTATGAGAACTGTGGCTGCTATAGCTATGCATCTGCTCAAAAAACTCTGGATTAGTCTTTGAAGTACGCAATTTCTCGATCAGGAAGTCAATGGCATCCACCGTATTTAATGGGCTCAGGATTCTTCGCAACACCCACATTTTACTCAATATCGCCTTTTCAACCAATAGATCTTCTTTCCGGGTACCAGATTTAGCAATGTCAATCGCTGGGTAAGTCCTCTTGTCTGCAATACGTCGATCTAGCACAATCTCCGAGTTGCCAGTACCCTTAAATTCTTCAAAGATTACCTCATCCATACGTGAACCAGTCTCTATGAGAGCTGTGGCAATAATAGTTAAAGAGCCACCTTCCTCTATGTTCCGAGCGGCGCCTAGCACTCGCTTTGGCCGCTGCAAAGCATTAGAATCCACTCCTCCACTGAGTACTTTCCCAGATGAGGGCACCACATTGTTATAAGCACGCGCCAAACGAGTAAGAGAATCAAGTAGTATCACAACGTCTTTCTTCTGCTCTACCAAACGCTTTGCTTTTTCTATTACCAACTCTGTAAGCTGAACGTGACGGTGTGATGGCTCATCGAAAGTAGAGCTAACTACCTCTCCTTTGACAGAACGAGCCATATCAGTCACTTCTTCTGGGCGCTCATCAATCAATAGCACAATTAACGTAACTTCAGGATGATTGGTAGTAATAGAATGGGCTATATTCTGCATAAGCACAGTTTTGCCAGTTCTAGGTGGTGCTACAATCAATGCACGCTGGCCCTTACCTAGAGGACAAACAATATCAATCACTCTACAACTTAGATCTTTGCCCGTAGGATCGGGGGATTCTAGGCGCAGACGATCATCGGGGAAAAGAGGGGTTAGATCATCAAAATGTGGCCTATGACGCACTTCCGACAATGAGGCACCATTTATGCTATTAACCCGCACCAAAGTAAAGTAGTTTTCACCTCGTTTTGGCGCACGTACCGGGCCAGATACAGTGTCCCCACTACGCAAGCCATATTTTTTGATATATCCTTGCATTACATATATATCATCGGCGTTAGGGATGTAGTGTGCTTCTGGAGAGCGCAAGAACCCATAGCCATTTGACATAATTTCCAGCACTCCTTCGCCGATCATTACACCACCGCGTTCCGCTAACTTCTTAAGCACAATGAAAATAAGATCATGGCGATTTAGGTTAACTGGATTTTCAACTTCCAAAGATTCAGCTAAATCCAGCAACTCAGCTGGACTTTTCTTCTTAAGATCTCGTAATAAAAAGATCATTTCCTCTGGCACACCTTCAGTTGGATCTTGTGTGTCTATATCATCCATGACGGCATTAGCCCGATCATAATTACGCGCCTCCTCTGTTTGGTAAGGGCGACGAGTAGGGTTATTCCTATGGTTATGATGGCTGCTTCCAGCGTTATGCCCACCGCTTTGATTAGAGCCCTCAGGGTGACGTCTAAAACGTTTGCGCTTCCAATCCTTTGCTTGAGATTCTCCACCTGAAGATGCAGAATCTTCTGATGAAGAGCGCTGCGAATCATCTAAACCATTATTAGTAAATTGTTCATGAGCCATGTAATTATAACTGATTAGTAATTGAAGAAAAAACGCGAAACTCATACAAGGAGGATTTCAGTAAGTCTTGCAACCGACCGCCTATCCAAATATTGCTCGCCACAAAAGAATAAAAGAACCGAATAGCGTAAGAAACCTGTATCCAGCGCCTTTTAGAATGTTGCCCCGAAATACGTGCGTGGAAGCACAAGCAGGGCAACACAAGCAATGTTACACATATAATTATCTATGTCAAATGTTTTTGCAGATATGTTTTTGGCAACCCGGTCTTCTGCCCAAATCCCATGGATGTGCCATACGTAAGACTTGGTATTATTTGGGTAAGTGTCTAGCGATCCAATTTATAGATCGGAAATTTCTCACATAGTTTGGCTATTTCGGCTTGTGCTTTTTGCAATGTGCCATCGATATTATTCGAATCTTGTTGCAGCTGCGTAAGCACCATGGCAATTAATTCACAGATTAGTTTGCACTCCTGCTCTTTAAAGCCCCGTGTTGTAATCGCTGGGGTACCTAAGCGTATACCAGAGGTCACAAAAGGTTTGGCAGTGTCAAAGGGTATGGAGTTCTTATTGCATACTATGCCTGCGCGACTTAAAATCTCTTCCGCTGCCTTGCCTGTTAATTGTTGAGGTCTTAAATCCACCAGTAGCAGGTGGCAGTCTGTTCCACCAGTAAATATATTATAGCCGTGGCCCTGTAGCTCACTTGCCAAAACTTTGGCATTACTTACCACTTGTGTCATATAATCTTGATATTGGGGAGTAAGTGCCTCACCTAAAGCTATAGCTTTAGCAGCAATCACATGCATAAGTGGGCCACCCTGCATACCAGGAAACACGGCGGAGTTAATAAGCTTGGCAATGCCTTCGTCATTAGATAAAATCATAGCACCACGCGGCCCTCGCAACGTTTTATGGGTGGTGGTGGTAACAGCATGAGCGTGTGGCAGAGGGCTTGGATATAATCCTGCTGCTACCTGTCCAGCAAAGTGCGCCATATCTACCAACAAGTATGCTCCAACCATATCAGCAATACGCCTAAACTCTGCGAAGTCTAAAAAACGTGGATAAGCAGAGCAACCTGCGATAATCAACTTAGGATGGTGCTCAAGGGCCAAACGTTCGATTTCAACGTAGTCTACAGCCCCATCTTCTGGACGCACCCCATAAGGTATAGCATTGAACCACTTACCAGATTGGTTAACTCCGGAGCCGTGAGTTAAGTGTCCGCCTGCATCTAGCGCCATGCCCAAGATGGTATCGCCCGGCTTCAACAAAGCCATAAAAACTGCTTGATTAGCTTGCGACCCGGAATGTGGCTGTACATTCGCATACCCAGCTGAAAATAATTGCTTAGCACGTTCTATTGCAATGTTTTCCACTTGGTCAACAATCTCACATCCCCCATAATAGCGCTTGCCTGGATAGCCTTCGGCATATTTATTGGTTAATACAGAGCCTTGCGCCTGCATAACCGCTAGGCTAGCATAATTCTCTGAAGCGATAAGCTGTACCTCTTTACCTTGCCTAATTTCCTCACGAACAATTAGAGCGGCTAATTGTGGGTCGGTTTCATGTAAATCGGCGCTAAAGAATTTAGATTCGTTCATTTTATCCTCCGGTATATTGCTAGGCTTAGTTATAGCACCAAATAGTAATTAATACCAAGCATATATACTTAAGATAATGGCAGGATCTTGACAGCCCTATGTACAATATTTACCCTTGCTTACATCAGTACAGCACCGTAGTATCTAGGCACTATAATTGCATTAGGAAATGTTTATGAAAAAGCAAAAAAACAGTGCCTATATATCAGGAGCTAGGTTATTAATGGTGCTGATGTTGCTATCTTTGATGATGGCGGGCGTTTTATATTGGTATGGTGGTAGGCATTCACTAGATGAGGCGGTAACTGAAGGCAGGGCAATGCTGGTTGACTTAAAAAGTGGCCAGATAGTGGTAGGTAAGGTGGCAACTCAGGCTCTGGCGTATGCTGAGACCAGCACAGAGCTCAATAAAACACAAGACTCTTCTACAGCGGCAACGATGCCGAATGTTAGTCCTGAGGCCAATGAAAAGCACCTACAAGGCAATATATTAAATTCCCAGCAGGATAATATTGCCCTTCCTACTTCAGAAGCAGTAACAAGCTCCATATCTACTGACGATAAGGAAAATTATTGTACTAAGCCTCTAGTCTCGATAATAGTAGCCAATATTGGACTCAGCAAAGAGTCGGTTGAAAGCGCGATGAGCTTACCTAAAGTGGTTGCTTTAGGCTTTGCCCCCTATGCCAACGATGTGCATATGTTAGTAGAGCAAGCTGTTACCTCAGGATTTGAAGTTCTGCTTAATGTACCAATGCAGCCCAAAAATTATCCCATGAATGATCCGGGCCCCTATGCCTTACTCAATAATTTAAGTATTGCCGAAAACACGCAACGCTTATGGTGGGTATTATCGCGTGCTAGCCGTATTGTTGGGGTATATTCAGCAGAGGATGAGACATACTCTAACACCAGCAGCAATATTATACCTGTATTGGCGGAACTCAAGAAGCGCAACTTAATTTTTGCTTACGGCGGACAAACTAATAGCGACATACTAAACCATGCCAATTTAGCAATTGGTAGTGATTTGGCATTAGTTAACGTGATTTTAGATGAAGATCCAGATGCACAAGCCATCCGCGATAATTTTAAGCGCCTGGAGGGGGTAGCCCGGGCCCATGGCTCTGCTATTGGCTTAATGCATACATATCCTATTACTCTGGATGCGCTTAAAGAGTGGATCGCGGCCTCGGAAAATAGTGAAGTTATATTAGTTCCACTTAGTAAGTTGCTCAAAGCAAAGAAAGAAGTTCTACTGCCTGCAACTGCTAATGGTGCCCTTACTGAAGCAACCATAAATACAAATTTAAAAGATGCTACAAAGAAAACTGAGCATGTACAACCATAGGCTCACAATAATTATAATGTTTTTGCTTAGCATTCTAATGGGATCTGCCCTTACCCTTTCTTTTGCACCCTGGTATTTTTGGCCAGTAGCACCAACAGCCTTTTATGTTTTAATAGCATTAAATAAGGCAATGCACCAAAATATAATGGGCAAAGCTTTACTCTGTTATCTTTTTGCTTTTGCCTTCTTCACTACAAGCTTAAGTTGGATTGCCAACTCATTAGACATATCACCAGAACAATTTTCCTGGTTAAAACCATTTGCTGTCTTTGGCATTCCTGCTTTGCTAGCCTTGCCTTATAGCTTTGTTGGCATAATATTGCATTACTGCCAAAAGAAATTTTACTACCTTGTAGTAGCAAGCACCTGGTTTTTGATAGAGATAATACGTAGTGCTATATTCCCCTGGAATTTGTTAGCGGATACAACTCTAGCCTCGTTAGCTTTCGCTCAACTAGCTTCTGTTATAGGAGTATATGGTCTGACCGCGGTAGTGTTGTGGTTATGCGTCCTGCCCTCTAGTCATAATCTGAAATACGTCAGTCTGGGAGTAGCAGTAATAATAGGTAGTACTACATGGGGTATGCATCGCCTGCAACAGCATTCCGATACACCACTTGCAACACGTCCTCAAGTATCCTTGGTGCAACCTAATTTATTGCATCATATGGGTGACATTGACAGGCAAAAAGAATGGCTGCAAGTTCTAATAGCTCTTACTAAGAGTAGCCAAAACTTTGAGCATTCGCATTATATAATATGGCCAGAAGCGGCTTTTCCATTAGTTATGACTAAGGACTCGCCATGGTTTCGCACAATAAGTGGTATACTACATCACAATAACCTACTAATTTTTGGCTACGACCGCCTAGTGTCTAAGAATCCTAAAGCTGCAGCTGAGCTTTATAATTCTATTGCAGTTATAGATCATAGAGGCACTGTTTTGGGGAGTTATGACAAACAAATTCTTGTACCATGGGGAGAGTACATACCTCTTGCTACGATGCTTCAGCCCGTTTTACAAAAAGTAGCATATGGCATGCAAGACTTTAACGTAGGACAGCGCAGTGATTTATTGAACCTCAATTCTTTAAAAGCGCTACCATTAATTTGCTATGAAGTAATCTTTAGCCATCATTTACGCCATTTCCCTTTAATTCAATCTGATTTTATTCTTAATATTACAAATGATAGCTGGTTTGGGGACACTATTGGTCCGTATCAGCACTTTGCTATAGCTAGGATGCGTGCGATAGAATACGGCCTACCTTTAATTAGAACTGCAAGCAGTGGAATTTCTGCTGTTATAGATGCATACGGGCGTGTAATTCAGCAAACTCCCCTTAATACGCAGTACGTTTTCTCTGCTCCAATCCCTATGAAGTTAAAAGAAAATACAATATATTATGAATATGGCGATGCTGTTTTGATAATGCTTGCTTTGTTATCAATAATAGTTACAATATATACTCGCAAAATTCATTGATCTTGGTTAAGTCTTTTGCTATAAGAAAAAGGAGACAGTATATGGTTTCACATATGAGAAGGAAGGATAACATTATACACCCTGTAGATGCACACGTCGGAGGGCGCTTAAAATGGTTACGTAAAAAACTTGGCGTTAGTCAGGAAAGAATTGCAGAAGCTATTAATGTGACGTTTCAACAAATTCAGAAGTATGAAAAAGGTGATAATAGAATTAGCTGTGGCAAGTTATATGACATAGCACGATTTTTAAAAGTACGTCCCTCTTTTTTCTTCGGTGAGTTTGAGGAAATCGAGCAATGGTATGATTTTCCAGAAATAGCGGCTCCGCCGCTAGCTGAAAATACTACCGATAGTTATAACCCTGGAAATGATAGTGACGAGCCGGCACAAAATGCAATAAAGCTCTGGCATAACCTAGACAAGGAGGCTTTGACAGCAGCTATAATGCTGCACAAGATCAGAGATCCTAGGGTACGTGCAAGTATTGTTGTATTATTGGAATTGCTAGCAAGCAATATTAATTGCAAAAAAAATAGTTAATTACAGAGTTATGTGGCATCAGTACGTCTTACCACAACATCTATGTAGTTGATGAACAACTATTCACTGGCGCTTACTCAAGCAAAAACCAGAATTACGGTTTATTTGGTAGCGCCAGACCACTATATATGGATAGTCCAGCAATAAGGTAGGGGGGTTATTGGCGCAGTAGTGGCACTGAAGAAGTAGTAGAGTCATGTCATTTTTGCACAACAGCAGGATTAGTTATAAACAAGAATGTATAGTATTTCCTAGATTTGGTATAATTACCTGCTATCATAAATCCCTGTCTACTTTAGGAGCAGTAACAACATGAGCAAAATTTATGCTTATAGCAAAACACCTCCGCTACGCAGCAGACGCAAGCAGAACCGTTTACTACGTAGTAGCTACCTACTACTAGCTGGGATAGTAATGCTAACAGCTATTTTATCTAAACATTCTATGCCTAAGCAGGATTGGCTATACTCACCCACCTGGCACTTCAACATGCCAATTAGGCAATTGCAAGTAAATGGAAATAATCATCTGTTACCCCTAGACATTCTCAAAAGCGCTCAAATCACACAAAGCACTAACTTAGCTACTTTAAATCTTAAGGATGTGAAAGTGCGATTAGAGCAAAACGGATGGATAGAACGAGCAGAAATAAGGAGGATCATACCGGATACACTAATTCTGACCATACATGAGTCCGTACCCCAAGCAGTATGGTGGCATAACAAACAAGCTTTCCTTGTGAGCCAACAGGGCAAAGTTATTGATAAAATCAATAGTATCAAAGAATATAAACAGTATATAGTAATGTTCGGTGAACATGCCCCTAAGGAATATACAAAAATTTACGAGATACTATACCGCTGTAGCTTTTTCAGTGATATACTCTCTATCTCATGGGTTGGAAATCGTCGGTGGGACGTATATTTACGTAATAAATCGATTATAAAATTCCCAGAACATGCTGATGAAAATGGAGTGAAAATGGCTGAAACCTTGCTACGAGACAGCATAGCGCAAGACAAGCCTATATCATTACTTGATCTCAGGCTGTTTCCAGAAAAAGTATTTGTGAAGAATTATGCCAAAACAGAGAAATAATATTATTGGAATTTTGGATATTGGTAGCTCAAAGGTAGTATGTTTTATTGCCAGAATGGGAGGCCACGGTCGCTTAGAGGTACTAGGCATTGGCCATCATGTATCAGGAGGGGTGAAGGGCGGAGGCATTACAGATATTAAGCTGTTAGAGCGCTCCATTATACAGGCAGTAGAAGCTGCAGAAAAAATGGCCGAAGAAAGCGTACAACGCATCTATGTCAGCGTAGCACCTAACACTATTATTTCTTCTATGGTGATGAGCTCGGAATTATTAGTAACCGGCCATGAGATAAGCAGCAAGGATGAAAAGAAGCTCTTGTTTCAAGTACTTGATAAGTATGCTGACCAGGGTCTTGAGATTATCCATTCATTTTCGTATGAGTATATGCTAGATGGTAACCGCGGCATTATTAGCCCTGTTGGCATGTATGGCAATAGATTAGCTTGTGAGTATCATTTAATTTATGCCCAATCTAACACTTTAATTAATCTCACTAATTGTATGGCACGATGCCAGCTAGATGTAGATAGCTATGTTCTTTCGTCTTATGCTTCCGGTTTATCATGCCTGACCCAAGATGAGATGGAATTAGGTGTTACTTTAGTGGAACTTGGTGGAGGATGTACCTCAGTGTCGGTATTTCATCGCGGACATATGGTATTTAGCGATGGAATCCCTCTAGGGGGTAGTAATATAACTAATGATATTGCGCGTGGTTTGTGTACAGATTATGCCACAGCTGAGCGTATTAAAAACTTATATGGCAGCGTTTTAGCTAATTCCAATGATGCATATGAGAAGATTGAAGTGCCAATTTCTCAAGATGAGGGCGAAATGAATATTATAAGCCGAGAATTTTTAGTAGAGATAGTCCGAGCCAGAGTTGAGGAAATTTTAGATATTATCAAATCTCGATTAGACAGCAATCCTGCTAGCCGTTTGGGCAGTGGCAAAATTGTAATTACTGGAGGTGGTTCCCAGCTGAATGGTACGCGCGATTTAGTTAGCCACATTTTTGGCAAAACAGTACGTATTGGCTATCCCCGCTCCTTACCTGGCATTGCTGAAAGCACCAGCGGTGCAGCCTTTGCCACAGCCATAGGGATGTTGATATATGCTGCAGAAGCAGAAGCCGCACACCACTTCGATACCGGAGTAAAAGGCGGTAGCATCTTCAGCAGTATCGGGAGCTGGTTGAAAGAAAATTTTGTAGCTTAAAACTGCTCTTATATATGTGGAAGCATTTTTTCTGCTAACCTAAACTGGTATAAGATGGCTGCTTTAACATTTTCAGCACCACATCAGCAGCAACAGTGCTTGGCTTGCTAGGGCCCCTCCCTGCAGCAAGTTTGCCCATAGCAGCTTGCAGTTCTATAAGCTGAGCATTACGTTGCTCTAGATTTGTTAATATTTCCTGTAGCTTCCTGCTTATATTTTCAGATGTACATTGCTCCATAAGGAGCTCTGGAATAGCTTCCTTACCCAACAGCAGATTGATTAAGGAAGCATATTTAATTCTGACATGATGTTTTATATATAAGGCAGTGAGCCAGTGTACTTTATAAGCTACCACCATGGGTATATTATAGGCCATTAGCTCAACTGTAGAAGTGCCAGACTTAACTAATGCGGCACGGCTTGCTGCAATTGCTTGCCATTTTTCCTCAGGTTTGACAATTGTAATAATTGGCACGTTATCAGCATACATCATGATTTTATCTACTAGATGTGGCATAGTAGGCACAAAATAGATGTAATTACCCTTGATGCGCTTTAATGCCTCAACAAAAATCGGCAAGAGTAGAGCAACCTCAGTTTCTCTACTTCCTGGCATAACTATGATACCTTGTTTTTGATCACTCAAGCCAAACTTCTCCAAAAACTCAGCTGTAGGCTGGACAATC
>JANPII010000098.1:0-9651 GCA_031424915.1 Pseudomonadota bacterium | reverse complement strand
CTTGTAAGGTGATGTTTAAGTTTACTCTTATCTTTGGCGCAATTATCAATATATTGATGCTAGCTACCCCTCTTTACTCTATGCAGGTACTAGATCGCGTTATCTCTAGCAATAATACAAACACATTATTTATGTTGAGCTTAGTGATTATACTAGCTCTTGCGTTACTAAGTTTAATACAAACAGGAAGAGCATTTGCTTTAAACCGTATGGGAGACTGGTTTGAGCATAAATTATCTTCTGCGGTATTTGCTAACTCTGTTGCCATGTCTGTACAAGCAAAAAGCAGCATTGGTAGCCAAAAAATAAGAGACTTGCAGACTATTAAAACCTTCTTAATTAGCCCTCAAATTATTGCTATGGTTGATACCCCATGGGCAATAATTTTTATTATTGTCTTATTCATCCTACACACTTGGATCGGCTTGCTAGCAGTGCTAGGTGGAGTAATTTTAGTTTTTATGGCAATTCTAACGGATCGACTGACCAAAAGCTTAATTGAGACTAATATTGAAATTGCCCTTAAGAGTAACCGACAGGTAGAGCAGGTGACCCGTAATGCAGAGGTAGTTGAGGTAATGGGGTTGATGGGTAATCTATTATGTACCTGGCAAAAAATTAACAGTAAAGTGCAGCTTACCCAGTCAATAGTACGTCATCGTCAAATTCTTTTGGAAGAAAGCACCAAGTTTATACGCTTAGTATTGCAAATTGCAGTAACTGGAGTGGGGGCATATCTAGTAATTCAAGGGGAGATTACCCCAGGCACTATTATCGCTAGCTCTGCTCTTATAGGTCGGGCACTGGCTCCATTTGATCATTTTATGGCTGCTTGGAAGGGATATATAAACTTTAAAAAAGCATATATACGTTTAGACAAAGGCTTTGAGTTAGCAGGTAATCGCCAGAAAAAAATGTCCTTGCCTGAGCCCACTGGGCGTATTCAATTCGAAAATGTCTATTTCGCCCCGCCAGGAACGCAACACCATACTCTTCGCGCAATCAATTTTGTTTTAGAACCAGGCGAGATGTTAGCTATTATCGGGCCAAGCGCATCTGGGAAAACTACTTTAGCAAAGTTAATGGTAGGAGCCTGGAACCCTAATGTGGGTGTAGTTCGGTTAGATGGGGCAAGCCTTAAAGACTGGAATCGGCAAGAGCTGGGATGTTATATAGGCTATCTACCACAAGATGTAGAGCTTTTTAGTGGCACGGTACGTGAAAACATTGGAAGAATGAATCCAGAAGCTGATCCGGAACGTGTTGTGGAAGCAGCACAGATCGCGGGTGTGCATAATATGATACAGCAGTTACCAGCAGGTTATGACACTGAAATTGGTGCAGATGGGTCTATTTTATCTGGTGGTCAACGCCAACGCTTGGCACTTGCACGTGCGATGTTTGGAGATCCAAAGCTAGTAGTATTAGATGAACCCAATGCTAGTTTGGATAGCATTGGAGAAGAAGCATTAGTTACTGCTTTGGAAGTGGCTAAAGAACGTAATATTACTACAGTGGTAATATCACACCGTACGCAGCTGTTGAATGTGGCGGATAAAATTATGGTAATCAAAGATGGTAGTATAGTTAGCTTTGGCCCTAAAAAGCAGGTGCTTGAACAGATGAATCGTATGAAGCCTGTAGGAGTTCCTAATTCTCTTAAATCTCCTTTTGTATTACCTAATGATAATCAAGGCACATAAATGACAAAAAACTATATACTAAATTTATATAGAGGTGGTAAGCAAGGGATAAGCTGGGTAATGCGTCACCAAAATAGTATGCGCATTAGCACTATGTATTGCCGCCTCAAGGAGATGATAATCCAGGGTTGGCGTGACTTGGCAGGTGAAGTCAAGCTAGTATTTACTGAGGCTATGCGTAGTAGTCCTGAAGCGCAGAACTTATCTTCAGAGTTATCTACGTATATTCAACAGCCCATTCGTTTTGTTTTTATGGTATTGGCTATAACAACAATAGTCTTTGTGGTTTGGGGTGGAATTGCACCTTTAGATAGTGCATCTATTGCCCAAGGGCATGTAGCACTCAGCGGCAACCGAAAGACGATCCAGCATCAAGAAGGGGGCACTATAGAGCAGATATTAGTGGAAGAAGGAGATGTGGTAGAAGAGGGGCAAGTCCTTATTAAGCTAAATGATACTGCTGCTAATGCCCGTGTACAAATTACTATGAGCCAACTCCGTACTGAAAAAGCAGTAATAGCACGTTTATTAGCGCAAAGGGATGGATTAGAAGCGCCAGATTTTCGTGATGAGGACTTGAGGGGAGCCTCAGAGGAGGTGCAGTCCTTGCTTAAGACACAGACGGATTTATTCATTATTTGGCGTAAAACTTTAAGCGGGCAGTTAAATGTATTACAGCAACGCATTGCTCAGCAGCAAGAGTTGATTAACGGGCTAGAGGCACAGGAAAAGTCGATGTTAGCACAGACTAAGTTAATCCGCCAGGAGCTGAAAAATGTACAGGCGCTATATGATCGCGGCCTAGCTTTACAGTCTCGCTTATTAGAAATGCGTAGAGTAGAGCAAGAGCTAGAAGGACGTATTGGTGAGATGCGTGCTAACATGGCGCGGGCACGTGAAAATATAGCAGAGACTGAGCTACAGCTCCTTAATGTTGAAAACGAGACGTACCGAGAAATTAATGATGCTTTAAAGGAAGCGCGTGGTAAGTTGCTAGATCTACAGGAGCAGTATAGGGCTGCTGCTGATGTTTTAGCGCGCTGTAGCATTAAGGCACCAAATGCTGGGATTGTAACAGGGCTAGAGTATCATACTATAGGTGGGGTAATAGCTCCAGGTAGCCGTATTTTAGATATCATACCACAAAATGATAAGCTACTGATTGAGGTGAAGGTAGCACCCAGAGATATCGAGAGTATCCATGTTGGCCTTACTTCCAGGGTGCAGCTCAGTGCCTATAAAGCTCGCTTAGTGCCACGAGTTGAGGGGGTAGTTACATATATTTCTGCTGATCGTTTTCATGAACCCCAAAACCCCATGATGCCATATTACTACTTAGCAAAAATTGAGATCAGCGAAAAAGAGCTAGCTAGTATTAACTATGATGTGAAGTTATATCCCGGTATGCCTGCCGAGGTATTCATTGTCAAAGGTGAACGCACATTCCTGCAGTATTTGCTTAGCCCAATCATGGACAGCTTCCATAGGGCTTTTAAAGAGGCGTAGCAAAGTATGTATGGCACGCGTTTTTGCGCGTATCATACATAAAGAAGCGTCTCCCCGTGGCTTAGCCCCACGCGGGGCCCATGCTGGCTATAAATATAGCTTTGGGGTGGGGTACCGCGGTCGGAGCTGCAGTATGAGATAAAATGGTGAGAAATAGGCTCACAAGAATGAATTTACACTAACCCAAGGGCTTGTTTTTGCAGTTCCAATAGTTGAGTAATACCTTGTTTTGCTAGGCTAAGCATTTGTTGCAGCTGCTCTTCTGAGAAGGCTTGAGATTCCGCAGTGCCTTGAATTTCAATAATCTTTCCTCCGCCATTCATAACGAAGTTGGCATCTACATCAGCTTTAGAGTCTTCTTCATACTCTAAGTCCAGCATAGCTTGCCCTCTAACGATGCCACAAGACACAGCTGCCACCTGTGCTACAAGCGGTAGACACTTGAGTTTACCAGCATTATGCAGCCCTCGTAGGGCTTGGCATAAGGCCACAAACCCCCCAGTAATTGCTGCAGTGCGGGTGCCGCCATCTGCTTGAATTACATCGCAGTCAATTATAATTTGTCGTTCACCTAATGCCTTTAGGTCTACTGCCGCTCGTAATGATCGGCCAATTAAGCGTTGTATCTCCTGGGTACGCCCGCTTACCTGCCCTCGTGCGGATTCGCGGTTAGTGCGAGTAGTGGTTGCGCGTGGCAACATACAATACTCCGCTGTGACCCACCCCTGTCTACTATCTTTAAGGAAGGGTGGCAGCCTCTCTTCCACAGTGGCTGTGCAAATCACCCATGTGTCTCCAAAACGCACAAGGCATGAGCCTTCAGCGTGTCTTAAGTACCCGACTTCGAGCTCTATGTGACGTAGCTGATCTACGGTGCGGCCATTATGCCGCAGTATTGTGGAAGTTGACATAATAACCTCAAATTAGAAAGGTTGAATCACAACCAGATATACTATGATTATCATTAGTATAGCTGGTATCTCATTAAATATTCGGTAAAATAAAGGACTATGTTTATTTGTCGAGAACATGAATTTACGCCGATATGCGCCCATCATGCCATGCATACCTGCCATAATAAACACTAACAACAGCTTAACATGCAGCCATTTGCCGAAATTACTCATACCCACAGCAACTATCATAAGTAAACCAAAAAGGAAAGTGCCTATTATGGCGGGCCGCATAATAATACGATAGAGACGCAACTCCATAGTTTGTAATGTAAGCTCAAGCTCGCTTCCTGGGGTAGCAGTGGCGTGATAAACAAATAGCCGTGGCATATAAAGCAGCCCCGCCATCCAGGAAATTACGAATATGACATGTAATGTCTTTAGGTACGGATAGTACTCTTGTAGAATATTATGCATTCTGCCCCTAGCGCTTTATCTTTGATCACGTACTTTAAGTTCGCGAGCGCGTACTAAAATCTTTTCTTCTATGCTATTGATGAACTGCAAGCTTGGGGTTGCATCCACCCAATCATGGCCACGTAAAACTTGGCGGAAAGCACTTACACGGATAGAATCAGAGCGCAAATGACCACTTAATACAAAGAGGTTAAGCTTAAAGCGCTCCTTCGGATGGTGAGGGGGGCTATACCAGTCGGTCATAATGACTCCGGCGAATGGGTCAATTTTAGTAATAGGCATGAAATGAACAGTATCTAGAGTAGCCCGCCATAGGTAGCTGTTGACGCTAATGCCGCTCTTTTCACCTTTACCCTTCTTGCTATTTCCACCAAACAAGACTATTCCCTGTTCTCCTGTTAATTTCCCCATTTTTTCTAACTCTACTTCTTCTCGAGGCTTGGGATAATTAGTAGCATCAAGGTTGGCTTTCGAACATCCTGCTAATTCTAGAAGGATTATTAGTGCTATCAGGCTCTTTTTTTGTCTCATGACCTTACTCCTAACAATTTTATGCTCATATCCCTATCATGCGAACATGTGGATGTCAAATGTCGTATTTCTAAAACAATCAAATGGTGCGGCCGAAAAGACTTGAACTTTCAATCCCTTGCAGGACAACGACCTCAACGTTGCGTGTCTACCAATTCCACCACGGCCGCATAGTAGCAGCTGGATTATAATCAATTATGAACAAGGGTCAAGAGCATAGCTCATTTGTTGCCGGCTCTATTGCTTCTTGCAGCTTGGTTAGTAAATCTTGGCGGGAAAATTTGCCCATAATAGGTGGCAGGAAGCGTATGCGTATTACTCCTGGGTGTATTCTCCATCCTCCTTTAGGTAAAAACAGGCCAGAATTCAGTGCCACCGGTACTATTGGAACATCAGGTGCAGTTGCATGCACAAAGGCAATACCAGGTTTATACGGTATTGAAGTAAAAGGCCTACTTCTAGAGCCTTCTACAAATATTACTACTACTCTGCCTTGGTTTAAAGCCGTGGAAAAGACACTAGCTATTTTTCGTAGTGCTTTTACTCCGGCTTTGCGATCGATGTAAGCCATGCCAGCGGTCCATACATACCATCCATATATAGGAATCCATAGTATCTCTCTTTTAAGGACAAAGACAGATTGGTAAAAATATTGGCTTAGGAATACTGTCTCAATTGCAGATTGATGTTTAGAGGCGACAATAAAAGGCTTGGGGGGTATATTTTCTATTCCTTCGCATTTAATGTGCAAATTGCATATCAGGCGCAACCCAAGCAATATTCCCTTACTCCACCAGTAGCTAACAAAGTAAGGTACATGACGTGAAAATATAGCTGCGGGAAAAAGTAAAATTGGCCAGCTGGCTGTCCAAATGACTAGAAATATATAAAAGAGCAAAGACCTGGCTATCAGCATAAGGTGTCGCATAAATGTTACTGTACCGTACAAAGATACTTTTTTCCTTCATTGCGTCAATAAATAAAATTGACTAAGAAGCATAGTAGTTGTAAACGTGTACTTAAGCGGATTGCAGCTAGCTGTAGTAGGCTGTTTTGCACTTGGTGAAGGCGACAATTTTGGCGCATTTTTACTATTAGTTATAGGACAGCAACTGTAAGCGGCAAAAAAACGTATTTTTTACAAAACCACATTGGAGAAAAACAATGCATTCATTCCTAAATAAAGCAGCGATCGCAAGCGTTGCATTGCTAATAGTTACCGGGTGTGCTGGTAAAAGCGGTTACGGCAGCATGAGCGGCGGTGGCGCTAGTGCAGAAGTAATAAGCGAGCTAAAAAATCAAGTTGGTGACACTATATTCTATGAGTTTGATTCTTCTGCGCTAACTGTAGAGGCAAAAACTGTACTAGACCGCCAAGCTGATTTCATGAAAAAATATTCTGATATTAGTGTTGAAGTTGAAGGACATTGTGATGAACGTGGACCTGCAGACTATAACCTAGCTTTGGGAGAGCGTCGTGCTAACGTTGCAAGCAAATACATTCAATCTATGGGTGTTGATGCTGTGCGTCTAAGTACTCAAAGTTACGGTAAAGAACGTCCGGCTGTTGAAGGCCATGACGAAGCAGCATGGAGTGCAAACCGTCGTGCTGTAACCGTTATTAAAGGCGGCGATATGAGCAGCGAGAGCAGCGAAAATGGTGAGAATAGCTAGTACCAAATTTAGGAAATAACCATACACTTGAAGCTCCCAAAAATTCTCTCTTCAAGTGTGAACTTATTCCTAAACTTGATATAATTCACTTTTGAGCTTGTAACTAACCCGGTATATTATCTATAAAGGTGAGTACCGGGTTTTTTATTGCCATGTAGCGCCTCTAATAAAGATTGCTCAATTTTTATATGGGGTGTATATGCTTATCAACAGCAAGCATATAGGTTTATATGAATAATAAGATACGCAGCGTAATTAGTGGGATGGGCCATTATCTACCACTTAGGCGTCTAAGCAACCACGACTTGACTCATATAATTGACACTTCACATGAGTGGATATATGAGCGTACTGGTATTATATATCGTCACTTAGCAGCCGAGGATGAATATACTTCGGATCTTGCTACCCATGCATTAGAAGCCGCGTTGCAAAATGCCAGCTATAGCGCAGATAGCTTAGATGCTATTATTTTGGTTACCACTACACCAGATTTAGTGCTACCGGCTACTGCGGCGTTGGTGCAGAGCAAAATTGGGGCAGGACAGTGTATGGCTTTTGATCTGAATGCAGTATGTTCAGGCTTTGTCTATGGCCTAGCTATAGCCGATAGCTTAATTAAGTCGCAACAAGCAGCTCGTATAGCAGTGGTGGGGGCTGACACTATGTCGCGTATTGTAGATTGGCAAGATCGCAGTACCTGTGTTCTTTTTGGTGATGGGGCAGGAAGTGTAATTTTGGAAGCTAGCGAGAAGGAAGAGGGCATTTTGGGTTCTGTAATGCATTGTGATGGCCACCTGCAGCATATATTAAATACCCAAGGGGGGATAGGGCGTAAAGGTAGTTATATGCTAAGTATGCAGGGACGTGAGGTCTTCCGCCATGGTGTGGAAAAGATGCAGTCGGCGCTGCTGGAAACATTACAGCAAACTGGGGTGGAGCTAAGCAGCGTTGATCTGATTATTCCTCATCAGGCAAATGTGCGTATGATCAAAGCTTTGGGTGAAAAGCTAGGTATTGATCTCAAACGTTGTGTTATTTCCGTTGATCAGCATGCAAATACTGCAGCTGCGTCTATTCCTTTGGCCTTATCTTGGGCCAATTCGCAAGGGTTGCTACGTCGAGGGCAGCTTATTGCTATGCCTGCTGCTGGTGCTGGATTCACCTGGGGGAATGTGCTTGTGCGTTTGTAGTGTGCCGTACCATAGCTTGAACACGGTATGCATGTTAACTAATCTGTCGCGCCATAGCTTGAACACGGGGTCCATACAAGCTACAAGCTTTGAAGTAGATACCGCGGTCGAAGCCGTGGCGTGACAAAGAAAGAGGCCCCATATAGGGGCCTCTTTAGTTCTTATAATACCAATTCTAGGAAATAAGTGCACACTTGAAAATTTTTGAGGAATTTTTGCTTATCATTTGAGACGCCTGTATTCAACATACTGGCGCGAAAATGGTATGTTAAAATTACCAAATAGGCTCCGCTTCAAGTGTATAGTTATTTCTTAGATTTGGTATAATATGTTAGCTTGATTTATAAGTTGCTTGATCTGCCTCTATTTCCCGATACGCTACTTCAGCAAAAGCATCTAGTATTGCGTTTTGCCCGAGCATATACTCTTTAGCGCCACTTGATATATCGATGCGTTTATCTACTATATCGATGTATTGCTTAACCGCAAAAGTACAGACCACTGCGCAACAAAGCAGCGTTGCTGCTCCTAATGCTATCGCAAAGGCTGGATTCATCGAGTTTGCTAGAGCTACTATACCCTCTGCCGAGCCAGTTTTTATTGCTGTAGCAATAGCTGGAGTGACTGCTGCTAGCTCAAAACCTACCATGTCTGCAGTAAGCACACCACCATACATAAGTCCAGCAGCAAAAGCACTAGGAGCGCTTACCCCTACAACAATAGTAACAGTAGCAAGAGCTAAGCCCAATGCTACCTTCTTCAAACCTTTGACAATCTGGTCTGCCTCAAACTTGCCAACTGCTCCAGCCTTGGACAAAGCATCTAAGACTTTCAGCTGCTGGCGCTCTTTTTGCACATCAACAAGTATTTCATCAGCTATTTGGATCTGCTCGTTGTAGTAATTTATATTCTCCTCCGATAGCATATCTCCAGGTGCCTTTAAATCATAAGAGCTGGATTCTTTTGCTCTTTTAGCCTCTTGCTCTATCACATTTAGAACAAATTCATGTTGCAAACGCGCCACATTAAACACAAAGTTACTTACAGCCACTAACTTAGCTTTGTCAGCTTCCCACTTTTTCACTTTATCATTATGTGTTTTTTGTTGCTCTACGGTACTACCCTTAGCAAGCTCTGCAGGCTTTTCAAGCTCATCAATCCTTTTAGATAGCTCAGCGCTGATCTCATTAAAATTAATACCTCTGAAGTCACGGTATTGGTCTTCCCTTACTTCTTCCGGTGTTTGAAATTTAAATAGCTGTTTCGCATCTTTTATACCCCCCTGCTTGCATAAAGTGAGCGCGAAGTTAGTTTCGCTCCCATAATGTGTTTCAGCCTTAAAACCAACAGCTGTGCATAAAGCTGTGATTTCTTTATTAAATTGCTCCCTATAATCCACCTCAAGTTTGAAATCCTGATCATTTATATCTTTTTTATTCTTATTAACTGCCATTTGCATATATTTTCCAAAGACTGCGCCACCAGATTTTTCACTATAATTTTTAGATAAAAAGCTTGGACTGCCTAGGGTAAAGGTCTCGTAAGCATTGACTTTTAAAGCTTTTGTAAGCTTGTTATCTTTAAATTCGAGTAAGACAGTATTAAATGAAATCCCCTGTAAAACGCAAGTGGTAGAGAATGAATACACTTCAAGATTTTGGAAGGGATGACTGC
>JANPII010000097.1:0-17894 GCA_031424915.1 Pseudomonadota bacterium | reverse complement strand
CCGCTTCAAGTGTATAGTTATTTCCTAGGCTTGGTATAAGTCATTGTTTTATGTATGGAACAAAAATGAGTATCGCAAAAATTATTAAAAAATTGCCCGAGGGATATGCTAAAGACATTAAGCATAACCTAGAGGCTATATTTAAGGGTATGGAGGGTTTATCCTCAGAGCAGCTATATGGTGTTGCACTTACCGCAGGTTACTATTTGAAAAATGAGCAGATGTTAAATCATATTCGAGGTGAAGCAAAGCTGCACCTTGAAGAGTCGTACGCCGATGCCTGTAAAATGGCGGTTGTATTGATGGCAATGAACAATACATATTATCGCTTTGCTCATGATATGGTTGATGATGCGGAAATTAAGGCTATGCAAACTGATTTGCAAATGGAAGTTTTGCATAACCCAGGGATTCCACTGGTGGACTTTGAGGTATTATGTCTAGCTGTTTCTATTTTAAGGGGTTGTAAAACTTGCGTACAGATACATATTAAAAAGCTGCAGAAACGTGGGTTTAATAAGGTTGCTATTCGCAATATCGGTCGTGTTGTGTCTGTATTTTGTGCAGTTGCGGAAGCTTTGGAAATTGAAACACTAAGAAGCTATGATTTTGCCGCGCGTGGCCCAAGCTTATAGAGGTCAAATGCAAATTGCAATTATAGGGAAGCCCAATGTTGGCAAATCAAGTTTATTCAATAAGCTATGTGGCAAGAAGCTAGCAATTGTTGATGATACACCAGGAATAACGCGTGACCGTAAGAAATATAAAGCTCAGTTGCATGACTTGGATTTTATGTTGATTGACACAGCAGGTTGGGAATATAACGACTCTATTCTTAAGCGTAAGATGAATGCCCAAAGTGAGGCCGCTATTTTTGAAGCAGACGTAATATTATTTATGGTGGATGGACGTAATGGTATAACGCAGGATGATCTAGACTTAGCAAATCTCATCCGCAGAACCAGTAAGCCAGTATTGCTGCTGGTGAACAAAAGTGAGGGCCGACTAGGTATAGATAGGGGCGATTTAGCGCGCATGGGCTTAGGTGAGCCAATTTATATTGCAGTGCATACAAGACAGGGATTTGAGGATCTACACCCTGCATTGTTAGAAATGAAAAAACAGCTTCCTGTTTCACCTCAGATCTTACAGGAAGATAAAAGCATAATAAGACTCGCTTTAATTGGACGGCCAAACGTAGGCAAATCCATGACCCTCAATAAGATATTAGGTATGGAACGTGTTATTACTTCGGAAATTTCCGGCACTACACGGGACACCACAAGCCATCCGCTGGAGTGGAAGGACCAAAAGTTGGAGCTTATAGATACCGCAGGGATGCGTAAGCGTAAAAATATAGATTGCCGAATTGAGGATATGTCCATTGGCGAGTCTATTAATGCGATAAGACGTGCTCATATAGTTGTGCTAGTGGTAGAAGCAACAGAAATGCTGCTCGCTCAAGACTTGGCAATCGCTAAAGTAGCAGTAAATGAGGGTAAAGCCTTTGTGCTGGTAGTTAACAAATGTGATTTAGTCACAGACAAGCGAGCATTACGCCAAGAAATAGAATACCAGCTACATAACCACCTAAGAGAAGTAACCGGAGTTCCGGTGCTTTATATCTCAGCATTAAAGGAAGAGACGCTAACAACTATACTGGACCAGGCATGTCAGGCGTATCAACGCTGGTCATCTAAGATAAATACAGGCGCTCTTAACCGTTGGCTGCGTGATGCCACAGATAGTCATATACCGCCGCTAGCACACAATGGCAGGCGGATCCGCCTGAAGTATATGGTGCAAAATGGCGCGAAGCCTCCGACTTTTACTATATTCTCTAATATCCCTGAGAACCTGCCTGATAGCTATACTCGTTATCTGATTAACTCACTACGGCAGCAGTTTGAGCTAGAAGGTATACCAATTAGGTTAAACTACCGGAAAAATGAAAATCCCTATGAACAAAAGGCCACAAAGTAGGCTTATTTAGCTAGGGGTATCTATTCAGTTGAGTGGATTAAAGTTTTATTAATATAATTGAAAGCAGGCGTCACTGCGAGCACCAAAGGTCTGCTGCAGTCCAGGAAATACTTGCTGGATCACCACGCGCCTCCTACGCTCGTGATGACGATTTTATGAACTTTGCACCATTAGTCTACGCCAAAATTGGGGTTTCTAGCAGTGAAAATAAACCGCTTCCAAAGCTTCACTTTGCAAAGCTGGATCATAACTTATGCTGGATATATTCTGTACTATTTCTTCTGGTTCGTATATGCAATCAGTTACTGGTAAACTATCGATAGCTGCTTGAATCACACTGGGGTCGATTAGATCTAACTGATTGCATAAATTAAGTGCTATCTCATTGCTATGGGTAAGCTCAAATAACATAGAATGTTGACCATCGGAGAATAATAAAGTTGCAACTTGTTGTTGAGCAGGCAGTAATTTAATACTGTATAAAAGGTGGTATAATTCACTGGCATAGGATGGGTGGTTAAATATACTTTTTACATAGCTCATTTCTTCTTGTAGTACTGTTCTTAAAGATTGCCATAGAACCGCATTTTCATTATCAGACAGCTTGCTAGTATATTCTGCTAAGGCTGGGATAAAGCTGGGCGCAAAAGCCTCATATAAAATCTTATATACATCATGTCTAATGAGCTGAGGCCTAGCTTCGACAGCATCAAAAATCAAAGTGAAATCCAGTAAGGCTCCGTAATTATTACCTACTAACTCTAATTTCTCGGCTATATTATGATCTCCGCTTGAAATCAACTGTAGAAAAGCTTTGCTCCATGCCTGCTTTAAATTGCCATAATACTGCATTTGCCTAAAGTAATTATCTAATAATGGAATATGGGCGTCCTCATTAATTGCTCCATCGCTAAAGGCTGAAGCCAGGAGATTAGAAACATATTCCTCTACGCTGCTTGGGTCGTATTTAGCGTATACCTGTTCTAGTTGATAGTGCATAATATATGGAATAATGTCTGGCTGTAGTTGCCATATTTCTTGAATTAACTCGTAATCTACTTCTATATTCAAGCTTTTGACTAGAGCATTGGTAACCTCGAGGCTAAAATGACGATCAGCAACATAATTTAGGAGTAAGGATTCCGCCTGATAATCTTGAATGTCTAGAGATAGAGCATCAATAGTGTGAAGAAAGGCGAAGGTATGTGCATCCATATGCTTTGCTAATGTCATATTTAAGACTTTTGCCAATTCCTCAGCGCTCAGCTCTATAGACATAGAATTCAGTGTGTCTTGAATCAAAGTAGGAGAATAATCTAAAGACAGCATCAGCTGTACAGTTGTCTCACCTGAAAGCATATTAGCGTGCTTGATTAAATTACTCGCTATATCCATATAAAGATTATGATCTAGCGGGATTCCAGGCAAGAGCAGGTGAAGCCTGCTTACCATATGATTTGTGACCAATTCTAATATTTTTTCTTCCCACAGCAAAGTAGCGAAATCCTTGGCTACTTGAGGGTAAGTTAGTATAGTCTCGCCAGTAATTTGTGGCAACACCAGGTTAGGTTGCAACATCTCTTTCACCGAGAGGTTATAAAACTCTGGTGATTGAGGAGCAAAGGGACAAAGCGCTAATTGCTTTAGAGTTAAAGGTGTTTGCAGCTGCTGGTGGTGCATAGCTTTATAACAAGTTATTAGCATATTTTGGCGTACTAAAACGGATAGGTCTTCGTTGGCTAAGATCTGAAGTTGTATTACTTCTCCTAAATTGCCCCACCCCTTTTCATAATCTATCAATGCTTCTTGTAAGGCTTTTCCAGTAAAGCGCAGCAATATGTCAATAGCACCATCATTGTAGGCCTTTAAGGCAGTGTATTCCGCCAGTATATTGTCTACATGCGCCAACTTATATATTTCTTCACATTGCTGTGCAGATAAATAGGGTAGGTTTAATAAGGCCAACTTATGTTGAGCCATAATGGAGCCATACTTACTGGATTGCAGCAGTTCTGTGCGTATTAAATCGCTATGCGTATGTTTTAAAATGGATAAGTAATCATCATGCCAAAAATGCAGCCAATATGAAAGTATGCTAAGGTCCTTGCTACTTGCTGCATGGTGCTCAATCATTATATATGCAGGTATATTGCCAGACATTTTAAGTATTGTATCAGGAGTGAGTAGCGCTGCTGCTACTTCGGTGTCTAAGGATATACTGCCCAGCCAAGCTTGGCACTCTTGCTCTGTGCCCTTTACATTCTCTAAAAAATCTCTCAACGCCTCTACATTGTCTTTTTGTATAATATAGCTACGCCACAATGTTTTAGCATTGGGAATTACATTATATAAAAGTGCTATGGTGTTTTTTAAAGTTGTGAGAGGTTTATCTTGAGGCCATAGGGTTAATGCACTAGGCAGATGTAGCAGCTTATCTACTACTCCTGTTATTTCTGGTAGTGCATCACCTCGATAATATCTATCCCATAGGCCGATCATTAGCTTAGCGCTAAAGTCTTTGTCATGTTGTGCAATATTATAAATCAAATAATCTGTAATAGTTAATGCTGCTGGACCATTAGGTAAGGCTTCCTTTAATGCTTGTGCCAAACGTTGATTTTGCACTACCTGTTCCAATACAAAGCTTTTAAGCTGGGCTGCTGCTGCATTGTTGATGGCTGCCATATCGGCATAAAGAGTAGCTACATCTGAGGGTTTTAATTGCATTAATCCGCCCTTAGCGGTAGCAAGTACCAGATCTATCACTGGGGCATAATTACCAATTATTAGTGATTCTAAAAACTCAGGTGCAGTGTTATTAAGTGCTATACCCGAGGCCTTAGTTTGTAAAAATGTGCAAAAAATTATGAACCATATAGAACCATAGTACTGATGGCTGCCTGCTACAACAGATTCAAAATTAGTGCGAGCATGGCGTGCTAAGAATTCTAATACTGTATTACCATCAAGCTCAGAGTAGTGAAGGTTAACATCTAAGCTGCTGAATGCTTGAAAGAAATCCAGACGCAGGCTGTTGACTACAGTACAGTTATGTAGGTCATAGCGGCACGGATTGTAAAGGATCTCATATAGCAAAGCGGAGCAGTTAGCAGCCGTCATTTTAGCTCTCATAGTGGAAATGGTGACTTTTTGCATATTCAAGTGTTTCTAATAACATTAGAGTTTCAGCTTGCCAGTAAGGTTGGTTGGAACATGATAGAATATATTCATGTATTGCTGCGATATTAGGACAATGGCTTAAATCCTCGAGTAAATGCTTTACTTCGTGTAGAAGCGTTTGATCGAACCTTAAATAAGGAGCTAACATTGCTAATTCCTCCTCTATATTACTATAATGCACAAAACCACTATACTCATGTTCTGTTACCCAAAAGTTGATAATTGTAGGTTGTGAAATAATGCCCATAATTGAACTATCTTGGAAGTGTTTTTTTACAATGTAAGAAAATAAAGTTTCCTGCATAGTAAGAGGAGCAACAAGTGAACTGGTTAAAGGGCGAGATAATAACGAAAATAAATCTATTTTTTGGTGTAATAAATTATATAAAGATGAGAATTGGTTAGTAGTATTATAATCCACTAAAAAATGAAATAAAGCATCAGTCACCGCTATTTTCCTAAGTCCTGAGGGGTCTAAGTTATTTAGGTATAGCAAAATTAAATTTTGACTCCAGGGGTCATCTGTATGGTATTTTTTTAGTGCTGCTAGCAAAACATTAGATAAATCCAGGCTAGGATGTTGTAGAAGTTTCATACATTGAGCGGCTACTAGTTCCTTGCCTACGGCTTCATTAATATTATTATGGATAATTATATCTAATAGGTCAGATACCAGCAATTCACTAAGTTCTATACTTAATGTTATTATAATGTTTGACATAATCACAGGGTCAACGTCATTGTTTAAGCAGTCTATTTCAGCTGATGTATCTTCAATTGGGGTGATGTAGTTACGTAATAACGTAATAGAGGTGACAGGATCTAAATAGCCTACTTGTTGAAGTAGAAAAGGGATGATGGAGTTTAGCTTTAGCTTGGCAGCTAAATCTAACAGTGCGTTATAATTAATAACCTCGCCTATTTTTTGTTGTATTCCTATTTCTTCTTTCAGCTTATGGTAGTCATTTGGATGTAATAGCATAAAGTATTCTACTTTATGCTGGCCTGAAGTGGCAGAGGTATAGGCAAATTGCGCCAAAATAGGAAGCAAATCGACCTTACCATTTAGCATTTGCGCTTGGGTTTTAGCAATAGGATCCAAGTGCAATAGTAGAGAGTTCTTTATAGGATCAACTTTTATAATGGCAGCAAGCAAATCTTGAGAACTAAAATTAGAATTGGCATAAAACTCTGGATTTTCTGGCAATATTTGGAGTGCCTGGCCATCTACTGTCAGCTGTTGATTAATAGCAGTAATAATGTTAGCAAAATTAGGGTGATTAATATGCTGGGCTAGTACTTTGCAGGTTTGCAGCAATGTATCACGGCATACTTGAAAATTGCCGTCTATAATAGCTGGTGCTAAAAATTTATAACAGCGGGCAAAGATCTTTATATCTTGAGCCTCAAGGATTGGATAATGGGCCAACATATGCTCAAGGAATATGGACGTATGAGTAGATATCTCCGTGATGTTTATGGTCTCTAGTTCATGATATAGGGTGATGGGTGAGGAAACTATAGTAGCTGCAGCACCTACATTTTGTTCTGGTAACGCTGCCAGTAAATGCGGGTAATCTATCTTTCTATCATACCGTAAGTCACAAGGAAGCTGCCTTACGTATGCTAGAAACTCGCTCATATATGGCCCGTCATCTTTAGCCAGTAAGGAAGTGTAGAAATCAAATAGCGCTGTATCTGAAAGGTTATACATTTCTTTTAGCTCATTTTGCATTTTGCTAGCAATATGCTTGTGCCAAACTTTAGTGCTGTCAGTTTGGTATGGTTGCAAAAATAGGGCATTGCGGCATTGCGGTAAGGAAAAGGATAACACTCCCTCTTTATCCAATTGTGTTATAATACGCAATTGCTCAGGAATTAGGTGGCGCACCATAAAGCTTAGGGTATCAAGGGGCTGTGCGTCTTCGATGATGACTGTAGCTTGCCAGTCTATCTGCGTTGAGTATATATCTAAGAGCTTGGGCAAAATAAACTTCAACAAGGAGCTAGAATGTAGCCTAGTAATTGCAAAAACTATAGGAGTATAGCCTAACAGTGCATCGTATTGTATGTTAGGAGAGAGTTTTTCAGCCTGTTGATATAGTTGTAGGCAAAGCTCTGATTTTGCTTCTTCTATATTAGTTGCAGCTAGCCGCGCTATCTTGTTGATGAGTTGAGCATAATTTTTTATTGCTGCTGTAGAACTAGGCTGCATGGCTATATTACTTGGGGGTTTGCGCTATACTACATCAGTATGAATAAAAGAATAGTACTGAAAAGTGGGTTAGGGTGCAAATGTTTATGGATTGCCGCACCGCTTGCACGCAATGACGAGCGCATGAAACCACCTATAAATCGTCTTTGCGAGCACCGAAGGTGCGCGGCAATCTACTACAGCCTACCCAACACTATCCAGCCACACTGCCGTAGCTTTTTCCTGGATGTTATTCTGCGTCAGGCGCAGGTGCAGGTGGCAGAAGTCTACGCTACTTGCATCTTGGTCCTGGTTATAGCAGCTATAGACATAGCTTTCAGCGCCTGTTATGGGGTCCACATGGCGTTGTAGGCATTGTGCGCATATCTCCTTCATCATACACTGCATAGGAGAGTTGATCGAGGCTATTACCTTGGTATTAGGAGTAAAAACATCACCAAAGCTCTCATACCTAGCTTTAACTACTGCTGCCATCATTTTATCTGAACCTATAACCATAATACGGTGAACATCACCTAGCGATATAGGTATATTCCCCAGCTTTCCAGCGTTATATGCCTCTATTGCTTCTACAATGTTGCCATGAAAGCTAAGATCACATGAGCGTCTGGCTGGAGGTGCTTTTTCATCACAGCACCATACTACTATATCTGCGGCAGCCTCTATTTCTGTTAATTTATAACGATCATGTAAATGACGATAACCTGCGAAATATAGCACTCTGCAACCACTAGCACGCATGGCAGCACCAATAGATAGTAGCACTGCATTGCCTAACCCGCCGCCTATAAGCATAACTGTTTCATTCTGAGGAATATGAGTAGGAGAGCCAGTAGGTCCCATCAATATTACTTGCTCGCCTGGCTTTAAGTAGGCGCATAAATTAGAAGACCCTCCCATCATTAATACTACCAGCGAGATTAACCCTTGCTCTATATCCACCGTTGCGCCAGTCAATGCTAGGCCCTCCATAGCCAGCACGGTATCTCTCTTCTTAAGGGCATTGGCTTCATAGTTTTGCATACGGAAGAATTGGCCTGGCTTAAATTCTTGTGCGGCAAACTTCGCATGAACTACTACCTCAATAATGTCAGGAGCTAGCTCCTTTACCTTATGTACAGTAGCCAGTAATCCTTCATCCATAGCTTGGAAAAATTCTTTGGCGGGCATAGTATTATGAGGCTCCATAGTAGACAAAGCAGAGCAGACTACTGGATGGCCCTGTTTAGCGCTTGCCATAGCTTTGACGACATTCCCTGCATAAGAGGGGTGAAGGTCGCCCCAAAAGCTCGCACTACGCCCATCTGCTGCTATTGCTGTTAGCATATATGGTACGTCTGGTTTTGCACTGCGCTGGGGTTCTTGTTGAGTTCCGTCTAAGTCATATGCGGTAAAATATGCACCGATACTGTGGAAGTGCTTAGCATCCTCACGCGCAAGCACTGTATTGGGTAGCGTACCAGCTGCAATAAGTATGGTATGAGCAGGTATGAGGCCATCTGTATATTCTAACCCAATGCAGTCTCCCTCTGCATCTATGGCAATACTTTTAGGGTCTATATTTTCAACAAAAACTATACCCTCTGTCAGAGCCTTCTGTAGCTCCTCATGGTTAAGGCGATAGCTGGGAGCATCTTGTAAGCGCTTACGATATACAACCTTTACTCCGCCCCATCCTTGCAATAACTCCAGGCGCTGCTTAGAATTAGCTGTGCGTAATTGCTTTGCATGCTCAATAAATTCGTGGGCAATCTCTCGCTCTTTGTAGTTTAGGCCCTGCATAATAGCTTCACCCAGAGCCTCATAACGTTTTAGGTATTTTTCTACCTGCACCATATAGTATGCCAAACTCTCAGTCGCTGCATCTATAGCGGTTAGACCGCCACCAATTACCACCACAGGTAATCTAATCTGCAGGCTAGCAATAGAATCATGACGCGCCGCCCCAGTCAGTTGTAGAGCCATAAGGAAATCAGAAGCAGTACGCACTCCTCGTGCTAATACATTGGGTATGGGTGGTAACTTTGGTCGGCCAGCGCCTAGGGCCAGAGCAATATGGTCAAAACCCAAAGCTAAAGCCTTGTCATAGGTGATGTTGCTGCCAAAGCGCACTCCACCATACATACGGAAATTAGTGCGCCGCTCTAGTAGAAGGCGGATTATCGTTAGGTAATTTTTATCCCAGCGTACAGTAATGCCATATTCTGCCACCCCACCGAAGCCATAAGCCTTGCGGGTATCTAAGCTAGAAAATAAGGTGGTTATATCTTGAATTGGCGCAAAAGGTATTCGCATTCCATCTTGGTAAATGCCGGAAATATCAGCAGCTAGTGGCTCAATCTTCAGTCCATCTATTGCTGCTACAGTATAGCCATGCTGCAATAGGTAGTGCGCTAAGGTAAATCCTGCAGGCCCCAGACCTGCAACTAGGACTTTATGTGGCTGAGGGGCGTGGGGTAGGGGGCATGCAAAGTTGAGGGGGTTCCAACGAGTAAGCAAGCTATATATCTCAAAACCCCAAGGTAGGTGTAGCACATCGCTAAGTACCCGACTTTCTACCATGGGAATGTCCACTGGCTCTTGCTTTTGGTAGATACACGCTTTCATGCAGTCATTGCAGATACGATGACCAGTAGCCGCAACCATGGGATTATCTATAGCTACCACCGCTAAGGCAGCTATTATCCAGCCTTCTGACTTTAAAGTATTCATCTCAGAAATTTTTTCATCAAGAGGGCAGCCGGTCAATTTGATATGCAGGCTATTTTCTACATAACTTCCCGTATTTTTGTCCCTCATGCCATGTGAGCATGAGTCTTTACTTTGATTATGGCAAAAAATACAGTAATTAGCATTATCTAAAGCTTGAGCCAAAGATATGCCAGGGTCGGTGTGAGTAAAGCCGTGGCGGGGGATTATATCCTCTGGTTTAGAGCTAATATTGTTTTGTGTGTAAGCCACATCCAATAGCTGCTCAGAATTAAGTTTATGGGGAACCTTAAAAAGTATGCCGCTTTTGTGGCGGCGTTTGCCCTCTTCATGATGCACCGCCCACGCAGCATATAACTTTGCCGCTTCCAACATCTGTTGATTATTTTCTTGCTGCCATAAGGCTACTTGCTGCGCAAAGATCAACTCATCGGTAATCTCTAGGCCTCCAGTACATAGGGTCTTTTCGGCCTCTTTAATCTGGTCATCCATATTAGCGAGCTGCTCTATAGTATAAGCTTTTGCTGCCTGGCGTTGTACGAATAAGCGCTTGCAGGTAAACAGAGGTGCTAATTTATGATGCTGAGAGCGTAGAGCTGTTACTTCATTATCAATATCAAATAGATCACTAAGGAAGGCTTCAACCAGAGGTGCTAGCTTAATAATTAGCTGCGAACTTTCTTTTGCACCTAGTGGGGTTGTACGAGCCATATTAAGCTGCTGGTACAAGCTTGGCTCATCATTTAAAATATATTCAAGAAAAGCATGATCTAGGCGCTTTAGGCCATCATGGTCATATAGATCAACAAAGGTGAATCCGTGCTTGAGAACTAGCATATAGTTGATATCATGTGTAGAACAAGTTTTTCGCATTGTGGGCTATATACATGAAAAAGGCAATCCTGTATTGCTGAACCTTATGAAATCACAACCCTTAATATGAGGGGTTGTTTAATTTAGCGTTGCACTATCTATAAAACATGCAATGATTAATAGTATTGCATCAATTCTACTTAAGGTTTGGCATGGAACATACTTCACGATCAATCAGTCAAAATGTCGAGAATGGGACTTATTTTAAGGAAGCCCGGGAATGGTATATAGACAACTATCTTCATCCCTATACTCAAAGATTATATATGACACTGGTTGCGCTATCGAGCTTATTCTTCGCTTTTTTGATCGCGAGTGTAACCCTTAGCGGGTATTGGGTACAACGCTATCCATTTCCTGTATATTTTGACGATCAAATTGCTTCATTCTTACACATTAAACCCTTAGCTAGAGGTAAAGAGTCAGTAAATATATCTGTAGCGCGCTATCTAATTACTCACTATATGCAAAATAGAGAGGGGTATAAGCCCGCAGAATTAAGTGAGGAAGCCTGGCAAAATAAATTAAATAAAGTGCGTGCCCTTTCTTCACGTAGTATATTTAGTACATATATCAATGAAGTAGACCCAAGTCAGAATCCAGACAGCGCTGTTATTCGGTATAAAACGCACACTAAGCGTCATATTGAAATTGAAAAAGTTAAGTTTATAGAAAATAATGTAGTGCCTGTAGCAGCTAAAGTGTATTATAAAGCAGTAGAAATAACAAAAAATATAGAAACTATTACTCACTGGGTGGCTAATATTACCTTTAGTATGTCTAATCTAGAGGTTGCGACAGACCAAAAAATTAAATTGCAGTTTACAGTAACCAAATATAATGTAGATCAGGTTCAGCAATCGTAGGGCAATATTATGAATAGAAAATCTTTATTAAGCTTAGCACTAATATCTTGCTTTATATGCTATGGCCCAGGCTTGGCTTTGGCTACTAGTGCTCCACGACCACTAGGTGGGGAGCAAAGAATTAAAATTATGAATTACAAACCCAATAGTGTTTTTAAGTTTGTAGGGCACTATATGTATCAATCCATAATTGAATTTGGATTAGATGAAGAAATACAAACTATCTCTATGGGCACTCCAACTCCATGGCAGCTTGTACCTGCAGGTAATCGTATATTCATTAAACCTATAGAAGAAGATGCTACTACTAACATGACCGTGATAACAAACAAACGTATGTATTTCTTTGAAATGCATGCACAAGAAGCCAGAAGCGTTAATGATTCTGAACTTGCCTTTATTGTAAAATTTGTGTATCCCGAAGATCACAGCTATAACTCTGTACGTAAGGTTGCTTCAAGCTCGGCGCCAGATCTAACTAGGCCTGAACAGTACAATTTAAAGTACAGTATTAGTGGGGATGCAAAAGAGATTGAGCCATTGCAAATATTTGATGATGGAGAATTTACATTTTTCAAATTCCGTGATATAAACGCTGAGCTGCCCGCCATATTTTTGGTTGGCAGTAATAAACGGGAGTCTTTAGTAAACTTCCGGGTGCAGGGCGGATATGTTGTGGTAGAACGTGTGGCAGAGAAATTTACTCTTAGGCATGGTCCAGATGTTCTGTGTGTCTTTAACGAGGGCTTTAAAGGTCAGTTACAAAAGTAAACTAGTATTATGATAGGAAGGCTTACAGGCGAGGTTTCATATATAGATAGCGACTATTTGATAGTAGATGTCAATGGTGTAGGGTATTTGGTGTATTGCACTACTGAGCTATTAAGCCGCTTTTCTACTGGGAAAGCTGCTCAGTTTTGGATCGAAATGGAAGTAAAACAAGAGCAGATCCTTCTATTTGGTTTTACCAGCATAGAAGAGAAGCGCTGGTTTCGAATCCTACAGTCGGTGCAGGGTGTGGGTGCTAAGGTAGCGCTATCTATACTTAGCGCTTACGAACCTTTGGTATTAGTCAGCGCAATTGCCCAAGGAGATAAAGCAGCGTTCCAACGTATAAGTGGGGTAGGGCCGAAGTTAGCTACACGTTTAGTAACGGAACTACAGAGTAAAACGGGAACGCTTGCGAGTTCGTCTGTGGCAGGAAGTGGTAGGCAAGTACAAGTAACTGGGCCTCAGGCGATGTTTAATGATGCAGTCTCTGCTTTGGTAAATTTAGGCTTTAACAGAGTGGATGTACAAATGGTGGTCAATGGTATTTTAGCACAAAATGACAATGAGCTAGAATTATCAGAGTTAATTAAGAAGGGGATAATAGCCCTAGGTAATGGAACATAAAGGATATGGCACAACGCAACAAAAAAAGCGTTGAGAAAGAGGCAGTGGCAGCCTCTCAAGGAGAGGAGGCACTGCACGCCCAGCGCCTACAGCTGATAGGTAGTTTAGTCAGCTTCATTTCGCATGATTTTAATAACGTTCTAACTATTATTTTAGGATGCTGCAACTTAGCCCTGGATAACGTATCCGAAGCAGATAAAACTTATTTTCTCCAGCAAATCCAACAGGGAGCCAGAAGAGCAGCTCAGCTTGTTGGTGGCCTGCTAACTCTATCACGACAAGGAGGCAAACCAGAGGTACTTGACCCCTATTTATTATTTCATGGTCTAGAGCCATTGCTGGGGCGCTTATTAAGTGAGCATGTACCAGTAAAGCTAGAACTAGAGAAGGGATTATGGCATATACGAGCTGATTTAGTATGGCTAGAGCAAGCAATACTTAATTTAATATTAAATGCAGTGCAGGCTAGTAAACGGGGTAAAGAAGTATTCATTAGAGCACGCAACATAGCAGTACACAAACCCGAGGAAGTAATTAAAGGTTATATTTCAGCTCCCAATCTACCTGCTTTGAGTACTGGCGAATACTTATTGATAGAAGTAGAAGATCATGGCTCTGGCATACCCAAGAACTTGCTAGAGAATGTTTTTCAGCCATTTTTTACCACTAAATCTCAGGGCAATAATACAGGTATTGGCCTGGCTAGTGTTTCTATGATTGTAGAGAAATCCCAAGGGCATATGTATGTAAAAAGCAAAGTAGGGCAGGGTAGCACTTTTATGATTTTACTCCCTCGCATAAAGCAGCAGGAAATTAGTGAGGTATTAGAAGACCCGATTCTTGCCATAACAGCCGACAACCAAGAAATTAAGAATATTGGTAAAAATCACTTAGTAGTTTTAGTAGAAGATGAACAGGTTCTTCGAGCTCTTGCCAAAATAGGCTTGAAAGATTATGGCTATGATATCCATGATTTTGCCAGCGCAGAAGAGGCGTTAGATTTTTTACATGTACACCAAGATAAGCAGAGTCACCAACAAGACCAGCCAGTAATTTTAGTAACCGACCTAAGTATGCCAACAATGGATGGCTACACCCTGTTGCAAAAGGCCACTGCTCTTTATCCCAATATTAAAACCTTGATGTTATCTGGAGTGCCATTAAGTATGGCTATAGGGCAGGATTGGAGGCAGATGTCAGACATACCACATATGCTCAAGCCATTTACGGTCCCACAGTTAGCAACAAAAATTCGCCAGGTTCTGGATGAGAAATGAAGATAATAGCATTATTATGGCTAGTAGCATTATTCTGGGTGGCATATAAGCTAACAGATGGGTTGATACAACTCTTTACACGCTACCAGCTTATCGACATACCTAATGACCGAAGCAATCATATAGTACCAGTACCACGCGGTGGGGGTATAGCAATATTAATAACTTTTTTGGCTGGCTGCATGCCAATAGTGTTATTAGGACATAGTATGACATACGGACCACTTTACCTTGGAATAGCTTTAGCCATTTTAGGCATTGTTTCATTTCGTGATGATATAAAGCATGTATCAGTAGTAGCGCGGCTAATGGCGCACTTTGCTGCAGCGATTCTAGGTGCTACTGCTATACAAGAACATGGCCTGCTTCTTGGCCTACCAGCAGGAATTGAAATGGTATTGTTAGTTTTTGCCATAGTGGGATTCATCAACCTATTTAATTTCGTTGATGGGTTAGATGGGTTAGCTAGCGGACAGGCTATATACTTAGCATTAAGCTTAGCCTATTTTTATTGGCTAATAGATAGTCATTCGGCATACATATATATATCTTTGGTATTGGCAGTGGTAAATATTGGGTTCTTGATGCATAACTGGCACCCAGCGCGTATCTTTTTAGGAGATGTAGGCAGCATCACCATCGGCTTTATGCTTGTCATATTATTAGCTATTTTAGCTGCTAAAGGCCATCTCCTGCAAGCCCTGATTTTACCAGCCTATTGCTTTGCTGATGCAGGATTTGTATTGCTGTGCCGAATTTATCGGCTGGAGAAAGTATGGGTGGCGCATAGTCAGCACTTTTTTCAAAAAGCGGTAAGGAGCGGCCGTACTCATGCTGAGGTGGTAGTCAAAATTATTATAGGCAATACCGCATTGTTCGTATGGGCGAGCATCAGCTTTTATCTGCAAACGCATAATATCATTACAAGCGGACTAGAGCAGGTAGTGGCATTATTACCTGCTTTGGCCATTGTGATGATGACCGTAAAGCTATTACCTGTCCCTATGCCCTCACTTGACTTGAAATGTAGGAGATAAGCAATATTCTTTGCTTGAAACCTAGACTGGTATGGCTAGAAAATAAGTGCACAGCAAGAATTTTTGTGGAATTTTGTTATACCTTCTCATACCCTTCACCTACCTTCTTATTATTAGAGTAACCAAGGTTTTGAGTTATCTCACTGAAAGATGTTACTACGCAATCCTTTATTTCACCGGCACATTTCACTGCTCTATCCTTTAATTCACCGACAATATCAATCTTTGATTTCAACAACTCGTGTAGAAGCTCTTCCGGCAATTCTATTAAACCCGTAGTCGCCAGTAAATATAATAGAGGGTGAAGTTCTGGGGGTATAGCCCCGTCAACCAGAACATAGCCCACTTGGTCGAACATAACACGTACCCCCAAAGACATAGATTCCAAGAAACCCTTAAAGGTAAAAAGGGCAGGGAGCTTTTCTGCACGATTTGGGTCTATTAGTCTTTGTGCAAAGTCACGGATTACGCCTGTGACAAAGCCAGAAATTGCATGTGCAAACAGGGTAAATCCTAGGAGGCCTCGTATTGAATATTTTATCATCTCCCAGCAGAAACGTGTCAATGCCTGCACTATAATAAATGGTTTTAGTTCCCCAGCATTACGTATGTCGTTATTATCTATTGATTGGTACAAGCGCTGATACAGACCAGTCATACCGACCAGCACTATGCTTAGGCAAAACGCTAGTGCAGCGTTATGCATTATATGTGCCCCAAACATTGTTTGATGCCATTCTAACATACTTGCCAGCACTGGTGATTGTAACGCCATAGTATCCAACCAGTGAGCTACTACTTTATATGCCCCACTACCAAGCACTATATTGAAAGCAGAGAGTATCATAACGCCATAGATAAGCATATCAGCAAGCAATGCTGTATTATCACCTATACGTTTTTCTTTTTTCAATCTCTCTAGTAGTGGCATAGCTATTAAGAAGAATAGGAAGCTAGTGATGCCAGGTAGTATAGGCGCAAAGCCACTAGCTAAAGAGACATAACCCGATGGGGTAGGGGCCATTAATGCGGCATTGATAGTAAAGCCAAAGCATGCGCTTAACAATATGGCAGTACAGGCTAGGTCAATCTTCTCTCCGGATGTCATGCCACAATCAGACAAAGCGGGCAGGATAAACTGCTTGGTTACAGTGTCTATGGCGCCTACTGCGGTTGCTAACAGCATAGCAGTAAATACATTGGACTGCCCTATCATATGTAGGGGGATGCCTATAACTGCGCCTAATGATCCAGCCAGAACCGTTCTGAAGGCAACATTGCCCCAATCATTTTGGTTTTTTGGCATATTTTCTGTAACATCATCTACAAAACCGCGAAATGCGCAAGCAGCGCCTCTGAATACAAAACCGGTATAGTGTATATGAGAGACATAAGTATAAAATAGATAGGGCCCGCCGACTTCTATAAACAAAGCAGCCATCTGTCCTACAGTCCGCAGTGCTACATAGTGATGCTGCTTTTGGTGGGGATCACGCAAGGCATGATACACCATTAAGTTAGAAACAGTATTCATTGCAGTTACTGAACCCTGTCCAACCAGAGCCATGCCTATAGACTGCGAGATAATCCGCTCTGGGGTCCTAAACACAGACAAGACATGTACTTTTCCTATTTCATCTAAAATACGATGTGAATCAACTACACCTGCTTTATAGGAATGAATGCCAAAAATACGTCTAGTTATTACATCCAAATTTGTACTACTAAACATTGCTAAAGCTGCCACTAAAACGGCATGAGCAGCTATCGTTTGTATCAAGCGCTCTAAATCATGTGAAATGTATTCTTGTTTAGTTAAGCTTTTGGTCACTATAGATATGGTAAGGTATAAACCAGCAGCGCCAACAAAAGCAGTAGTAACAGAAAATCTGGAAACCACTGTTAATAACAGACCGCCACTTACGCCCATACATACTAGATCAGCACCTCTTAACATTCTATAAGCAGCAATACCATCATCATAAGGCATGGCATAATTTGCTGCAGCTTCAGAATTGTGCGCTGTTACATGGCGAAGATCCCCCCATGTTTTTTTAATATTTTCCCACTCTTCGCCTAGCTTTGCTTCTCGAGCTTTAGCCCGCAAATCTATATCTATGTTGGAGAGTTTAGTAATGTTGTCTTTTGCATACCCTCCTACATAGATGGCACTCTGTGTAATAAGACCACCTATAGATTCCAAAAAATTCGGTATGGCATCAAAATTTGTTCTGCTATGTAACACTCGCTCCTCCAATTTTTAAGAGTCCTGTGAAGATATTTTATACATAAATCGACTTAAGGTCAACCCTTAAATGGCGCCTATGCCGAAGATTTTATCTTAGCTTTAATCTTTTTG
>JANPII010000096.1:0-6809 GCA_031424915.1 Pseudomonadota bacterium | reverse complement strand
AGCAGAGGCAAAATATGGAAATAGAACTTCATAACCCACTGAATAATGAGCACGATAGGAAGCTTATTATCGATGCTGCACAAGATTTCTTTTACAGGTACACAAGAGGTGAGCCTTTCTTATCTAAGCTTGCAGCGCTTTATGCAAGTATCAATGCCTTGAAGCGCAACAACAATGAAAGAACCTATGAGCCCAAAGATGTATTTGAAGTTTTGTACGAAGAGTTAGGTTATAGCCTTTTCTCGTAATATACAGGCCGTAGGTTTTTTAGGAGCAGCTGCCCTTCACAAGCGCAGCTGGAAAAAGCTATATGGAAGTGCTTATCTCCAGCAGCACATTATTTTATAGCCTCTCCTAAGCTATGGGAATATGGCACCAAGCATTTTGCCTTAGTTCCAAGCGCGGCCGACGCCAAAGGCTATACAGTCCTAATGGTGGCAGCAAAAGATAAACTGATAGAAATTATAGATACTATTTTGCGTAATACCAGTGATACTCAAGAACGCTTTGCGCTAATAAATCATCGGAATGATAGGGACCAAACGTTATTGGATATTATAGCAAGTAGGTCCAGATATTATGGAACTGAGGGCTACGCACAAATTGCACAAGTGATACTATCTTACCTTGATGAGCAGCAGCGCTATATTGTTCTTAATAATATGAAAGATGAGTATCAGGATGTACTCAAGGCAATGCTAGCGCAAAAAATTGTAGATAACATGCCTGATAGTGGCTTGGTTTTGGTTTCGTTAGTGCCGCCAGCTGTAAAGAAGAAAGCGAAAGCTAGGATATAGGTGACTCTTATTCGGTCGCAAGGCCATGATACAAGCCTGAGCTTATAATACTTTTGCGACAATTAAGTAGACAGATGCCTGAGGATTGGATAAAACAGGAGTTACAATCAATCGGTAGGGAAGTACATGACAACTTTAAAGTCTTATGCGCAGCTAAAAAACCTTTTTGCAGAATTGCACCTTATTAAATCTATTCAAAGTACCCTCAGTTGGGATATGGAGGTGATGCTACCTAAAGATGCGCTAGTGCAGCGAAGCCAACAGATGTCTTTCCTCACCACTCTTGCGACAAATAAGCTACGGGATCCTCGTATATTAGATCTTATGTTGTATGCATCTGAAGAAAACTTAGAAAATTGGGATGTTGGGAATTTGCGCGCTATGCGACGTATTCATGCTCATTCCAATGCAGTGCCAGTGAAGTTGCTTGCAGAATATACAGAAGTTAGTACCCATTGTAGTGGAATATGGCGAGATGCACGGGCTAATAACGATTGGAAGATGCTTGAGCCATACTTAGAGCGTTTAGTAGGCATAGTACGGCAAATTGCTCAAGCCAAGTCCGCCTGCTTAAATTTATTTCCCTATGATGCATTGCTAGATGAAAATGATCCTGGGCGTAAATCTGCAGAAATTGACCAGTATTTTGAGTTTCTTGCCACGGAAATTCCTCCACTATTGGCACAAATCCTCGAAAAACAAGGTCCTGCATCTAAATGGCCAGTAGAAATACCTATAGAAAAGCAGGAAAAACTAGGCTTGGAATATATACATGATCTAGGCTTTGATCTCAATTCCGGCCGCTTGGACATAAGCACGCACCCTTTTTGCAATGGTGACTACCCTGATATTAGAATTACCACCAGATATGACCTTAACGACCCAATTACTGCATTATATGGCGTTTTGCATGAAACGGGGCATGCTTTATATCAACAACAATTGCCCCGGCAGTGGGGCGGGCAACCAGTGGGAGATGCTTGTGGTATGGCAGTGCACGAGAGCCAATCTTTGTTTGTTGAAAAGCAAATAGGACGTCACCCAAAATTTATTCAAGGGCTCTACCCCCGGCTTAAGGGTACTTTCGACCTAGCTGAAGATGTTCTTAGTGCTGAGCAGTTACGTAATTATATGTTACATGTCTCGCCTTCTTTTATTAGAGTGGATGCTGATGAAGTTACCTATCCTTTGCATATTATATTACGCTACCGAATTGAACGGCAGTTAATTGGCGGAAAAATAGAGGTATCGGACATCCCGGAATTATGGAATCAATACATGCAAGAATTATTGGGTATCACTCCGCCGGACTATAATTTAGGTTGCTTACAAGATGTACATTGGCCATGGGGAGCTTTTGGTTATTTTCCTACCTATACTTTGGGGGCGATGAATGCTGCGCAGCTTGCACATAAATTAGCTGAAGAAATGCCCAACTGGGGTGTCTTATTACAACGTGGCGAGCTGCGTCCATTAGTTGAATGGCTAGGAAGAAAAGTGCACAACTATGGTTGTTTATTTGCAACCTCCAATGAGTTGTTAGAAAATGCTACGGGTGAGCCACTTAATCCTAAATATTTTGTACAGCATCTAAACGATCGGTATCTTAGAGGATAGATATGGATGCACAAGGATGTATTATAGAATATGTAGTGTGTGGAGGGCTGCTTAAGGTTAGTGCGATAGATCCAAATAGCGGTGCCGAAGCTGTGGTGTATGGTCCACAACACCAATCGCGTGATGCATTGACTCGGCTAGCTTTACGCAAATTACAATATGTAATGAACCGGACTAAAGATAAGGAATATATAGACGAAGTGTGATATTCTTGATTGCTAGTGGGCGCAGCGTGTTGATAGAGCATCGATAATTTCCCGGATAACATTAATTACTGAATTAGAAGTATTAATCTTTTATTCACCTTTATTGTATACTCTTGGATTGATGTATGAGGAGAAATGCAAAAATTAATATAAAAAAGTTTGAGTGTATTGACCTTAGGGTGCGAATATGCGATAATTCGCGCCGTTATATATAAAGATTAGCTGATGCAAATATCAGTAGTGGCAGGTAATCAAATGAATAGTATTGGCGGAGAAAGTCGATGAAAGAAAAAATTGAAATTAAAACTGCTGGTGATCTTAGGGAGTTCTTTATACATGAACATGCCTTTCCTAGAGATCTAGCGGTATGGCTTTTGGAAAGCAATAAAAGCTTCCTTGGGGCGAATCCTGATTTTAATACCACACTGGCCTATATAGTAGAAAAGAACAGCTTATTAAAGAGGCTTGTGGATGCCTATGCTCCCAAGACAGATACTAAGGAAGCTGAAATGCGTGGCTATATAATTCAAACGCTTAGGGCACTTGCAGATATAAAGCATAAGAATCATGAGAAGACGGAAGCTGTTTTTAAAGCTATGGAAGAGTGGGAGCAGATATTTGCTCAAGGTGGTGAAGCAAAAGAATGGCTTGGTAAGAAAAAAGACCCAGAAGCCTTGCTATGGCGTAATCTACCAGCAGTGCTTGCGCTCGGTATTGATGCGCAAGTAGTGCGTGAATTGTTTGCTCAACAAGGTACGCCCGAAGATAAGCGCAAATGTTGGAAGGTATTAGCGGATCTTGCGATAGAGTATAGTCAAGATAAGTCTGACAGCATATGGTCGCGGGCGCTGGGTACCATGGAGCATATTGCCACACCTCCTACCTCATTGGTAAAAATATGGCTTCAGGGGTATGTGCAAGAAGCTTTAAGCCTAGAAGAAGATAAAGGAGAAGTTGAGTATAATGCCTATATAAACTTAATTAAGAGTCAGCTACCTAAGGAATGGGGCAAAAAAGGGGCTAAATTTGCATATGCAGTGGCCGATCAAGTGAGTAAGCAAAGCCATCAGGTAGCTTGGCCAGAGATTGTTGATTTCATAAGATGTGTGGGTGCAGACTACAAGAATAAAGCATCATTGGCTAGAGATTTTGTAGAATATAAAAAGGCAACCAAGCCAGAGGAAATAGCTTTATTAAAGAATGTAGAATTAATCCACAGCCTAGAACATGGTCTACTATATAATGATGTGGCAAAAGATGAACTAGCTGCATCTCTTCCAAACACAGATCAAAAAATCTGGTTGGCAGGAGATGAAATAGATGTAGAGATGGCAGTGCAATATCTTCCTCTTACGGAAGATGAAATTCGCATGTTAAATGAGCACGGCCTATGGCAAGTTTTGTGCAATATCCCTGATATGGATCAGAGCTCTTTAATGGCAAGCATGGTAGTGCGCGATGAAGAAAGATGCATTGAAGAAAAGGGGGATGATAAGCCGGTAATAATAGACGTGCCGATGCCTATCATGCCACAAGCGAAGCTATTGAAAAAAGAAGATCTTACCCAGCTAGTAGATACTATAAGAACTAAAGCCAAGGTCCACGGCCTTGATTTTAAAGAAGAGTTAAAAATTGCCCTGAGTGAGCTGCAAAAGCTACAACAGGAGTATGAGCAAGAATGGGCTAGCAAGCTAGAGACAGTTAGAAAAGCAACCAGTAGTATGGCGAAGCAAGCTCAAGGAAATAGCCCTGCTGAAGTGCTTCAATCTGTTACCCAGAAGAAGAAAGAGTTAAAAAAGATAGTCCAGAAAAATGCTGTGGAGTTATCTATTGCCGCTTCTGAATATGTTGATAAGGTGTGGAATTGGCACGCTAAATATAGGCTTGTTGATGAAGAGCTATTGGCCAGGCAAGAGGCACACAAGGCAATATATAAGGGAAGTTCGCCATCTCCAGCCGATCAACTTGCAGTGTTAGAGGCAACCGCTGCATTGGCTGAAAAAAAGTTGCATGTATGGGGCACACTCGATAATGCACACAAATTAGTACAAAAAAGAGAAGGCGAGGCTATAAGGAGCAGGTTGCAGGAAGAAGCAAAAAGTCAGCAACAAATTGCTAATCAGCATTTGGAAACTGAAAAGATAAGAGATTCGCAACGCGAAATGATAGCAGGAGATCCACAAGCGTTAAATATGCTAAACAAGCGCTATGCCGGCGAGGATCTGAATCAGCAGCTGGGACCAGTGATGGGCAATGAAGAATTGCGCGTACTTATGAGTAGGCAATACAATATTGGCGCGCCATTTACACGAGCAGGAGAAGAAAATCAATCATCATCCATTGCACTACATGGGCATACGGGGCGTATAGGAGCAAAGGCTCAATATGATAGATATAAACTAGAGCATCCCAACCCTTCTTTAAGTACAGTAGAGGTGCTATTAGACTTAGGCCTGACATTAGCTGACCTAAAGGCATTAGGCCAGAAGTATAAGAAAGTTCAAGTTGTACGTGAAGAGAACTATAACTATGCGGTCATTGATGGGATAAAGGTGACTAAGCAGGTGATAGATATGCTGCAAGAAGCAATTAAAGCCATAAACACCGGTGTAGTACCCAGCAATAAAACAAAGGAACACGGCATTGTTGGTGTGATAGAGCTAGCCATTCGTTTAAGTAAAGGTCGCAGGGATCAAGAGATTGGTGTAGATGTTAGTAGTAAAATAAGAGAATACGCACGTGACTATAAATGGAGCTTGCCGCTTATAGGCAGCATGTGGGAATACATGGAGCGAGCTGCAGCTACAACACAAGAACGTCCGGCGTTTTTCTCAGCGCGTGTTATTAATAACAAGGAATTGCAGAGATCTCTTGTTCTACTTAAGGCTGTATTGGGATTGCAAGAAAAACAGGCCAATACTGTGCTTTATACTGTATATCAAGACCTTAATAAACTTCAAGGCGGTAATGAGGAAAGTGAAGGACCTGGCACCGGAGTGGCAGTTTTAAAACATATTCATAATTTATGCGAACTATGTGACAAAGATAGCCAAAGGGTAAAGTTCTATTGGCATAGACACTTTGGTGAGAAAAAAGAGAGTGAGATAAATAAGCTTATAAATCTTGGTCTATCCTATAAAGAGATTCTGGCTATAGATGAACGTTTTGGCGTTACTAAAGATGATAAGCGCGAGCACTGGCAGGAAGCAATAGCACGAGATAATGCCACTTTGCTAGCTCAGCAATTAGCTGACGAGCGTAAAGAAGTTATAGCTCTACAGATGGCAGGGTATGATGTGAGTATGGAAGATGCTCTTTATGCGGTGATTGCGCATGGACTTAATAAGGCAGTGAAATTTAGTGATATAAAGCATGATTTTTCCAGATCAATTGAGATACTTGACGAAGGCACAACAGGTAGCGAGCTTCAGCAGCTTGTTGAGGAGACTAATAAGCGAAGATATGAACTTCAGGTCGCGCAACAGAAGTTATACGCGGCTCAAGATGAAGATAGTAAATACCAGCTGGTACCCTTAAGGTCAACGATGGAAACGGCACGGGCTACATACTGCAATGCAGTGACTACGTTAGAAAGAGCTAAGCGAGCGCAGATGATTGTGGAGGCCCGTATTAATAGTAGGCTTGCGTTACAAAATTGGGGATTGCCGGTTGATCTTGTTGATGGGGTAATGGATGAGGTGTTATTAGACTCTATTAGAGTGCTATATAAAGACTGGAGTAACGAAGGTATACAAAAGCTCAATTTATTACTGAAACAACAGGGGGAATTAAAGCTTGAGCAAGGTTGGGCAGATCAATATATAACGCACTGCAATGAGATCGTGACAGATATCCAATCTATCCGCAGCAAGCACCCAAGCCATACTGGCATTTTAAATAAGGCGGATCTGAATATGCTTTTGCGTGTTAATGAGATCCGCCAGCAAACCAAACACGAGTATAGAGAAGGCGCAATAGAACAAGTAAAAACTAGAATATTGGACGCACACAATAAAGGAGGGACTTTAGATGCTAGAGAAAAAGAGCTACTCCCAACTTTACAATTGTTAGAGGAGGCCAAGACAAAAGAAGGAAACGAAAGAGAGATTAACTTTCTTACAAGAAAGGCCGGCGGGGAGATAATAGCGCATATTAATGTTGGGCTTCCATGGACTCCTAGTGAGATAAG
>JANPII010000095.1:0-3609 GCA_031424915.1 Pseudomonadota bacterium | reverse complement strand
TCAAAGAGTGTATCTTGCCAACAAAAAACTTCGCAGCCTCTATAATGAATAGCCTAAAAGAGTTGGGTGCAGTTGCATCAAGATAAGTATATATAATTTAGCTTAATGATATTATTTATTAGCTCCAACCAACTCTCACTTCCTTTCAAACATTTTGGCGAGTGCATCACTAGTCAGGCTAACAAAAGTGGGGCGCCCATGATTACATTGTCCTGCAAACCCAGTCTGTTCCATTTCTCTTAGCAAGGCATTCATTTGCGCAACACTCAGCTTTTGTCCTGCACGAATGCTACGATGACAGGCTATATTCCCTAACGAATCTTCACATTTTGCCCAAATTTCATCTAGCTCACCACATTCATTAATCCGCCCAACCACATCTCGCACTAGCGTTGTAACATCCTCTTGTCCCAAATGCATAGGTATACCCCGCACAATTATCTGGGTGGTACCATTGCGCTCTACTACTAGCCCTAATTCTTGCAACTTAGCCTTATGTTCCAACAGCAATTCTGTTAGGCTTACTCCAAGCTCTACTACTACTGGTACTAGTAAATACTGTATACTCAACTTGTCGTAGACAACTGCCTGCTTCATTTTTTCTAAAGTCATACGCTCATGTGCAGCATGTTGGTCAACAATAATTAGCCCCTGTTGAGTTTGAGCTATTATATACGTGTCATCAACCTGGCATATTGCTTGACCTAGTGCACCACTGCTTGGCGCCATTGGTTCACCTAGATGTAATTGTGTTGCTTGTAGAGGCTGTACATATGCAGGAGGTGAGCTTAATCCAACAGCAGCACGCAAATTACTGCCTTCTTGTGGCAAGTGTATATTAGTATATTGATAAGATAACCCTGAACCAGGAGTATTACGATTAGCTATATTAGTAGAGCGATCAGCCTCAACCCTACTAACAGGCTGTATTACCGGTCCCTGACTTTGCGTGTCATCTGCCCCTTGAATATATCGCACCGTATTGCGTAGCGTTTTATATAATAATTCCCGCATCATGGGCTCATCACGAAATCGTACTTCAGCTTTGTTAGGATGTACATTTACATCAACGGCGTGAGGTTCAATTTCAATAAATAATAATACCACAGGATAGCGATTGTCTGCTAATAAACCACGATAAGAGTTGCGTACGCACTGCATTAGAAACTTATCTTTAACAATCCTTTTATTGACATATATATATTGCTGCAAGCCATTACTGGCATTATAAGTAGGCAGACCAGCTCGCCCATGTATAGTGATATCCTGTAGAGTAACATGGAAGTCGCGGCTATTCTGATAGAACTCTTGGCCTAATATTTTCGTAATGCGAGCATCCAAGGTTTTTATATCTTGAGGCTGTATATCCACATCATAACGCAAAAGGGTTTTGCTTCCATTGCTTAGTTGGAAGGAAGATTGAGGGTAGACCAGAGCCATACGTTCAATCAAGTCAAGGCAGGCCATTTCTTCACTGCGTGCCGTCTTAGCAAATTTTAATTTAACCGGCATATTAGCAAATAAATTGCAAACTTCCACTGTGGTCCCTGTTGTAGCTCTAGCGGCTGGTTTGACCTCTCCTTTAGCGCCATCATGTACAGAAATACTCCAGGCAGAATCCGCATGCGCAGTACGACTGGTTACAGTCATATGACTTACAGAGCCAATAGATGGCAAAGCCTCTCCTCGAAATCCCATATAAGTAATATTATGAATATCCTCTTCATACAGTTTAGAGGTAGCATGCCTTTCTATTGCTAGCGCCAACTCCTGGCGTTCAATGCCAACACCATCATCTATGATTGTTATATTGGTAAAACCACCATCAACCAGTGTGATAGAGATTTTGGAGCTACCCGCATCCAAAGCATTTTCAACCAATTCCTTTACCACCGCTACGGGACGTTCAATAATTTCTCCAGCAGCAATGCGATTAATAGTGCGCTCTGATAAGATTTTTATGGACATATGAAACTTGAATACAATATCTAGCAATTTAATGTCTATCATTTTGCAACTTTAACTGGTAAATAGCAAGGCGTTATCCCTAAGAATATAATACAGGGAATTAAGAGGTTATTCCCTCTTGCCTCTTGCTATGAAAAAATTCGCTCACTAAATTTCCACATTCAGTAGCCATAATACCTCCATACACTTGAGGTCTGTGGTGGCATGATATGCTGCTGAAAATACGCGCACCATTTTCTACTCCTCCACTCTTAATATCATATGCACCAAAGTAAAGCCGTTTAATTCGTGCCCATGCTATTGCCTGCGCGCACATTGCACATGGCTCTAGAGTTACATATAAATCACAATTACTTAAATTTGGAGTGCCCAACGCTATAGAGGCAGCACGAATGACATTAATTTCTGCATGTGCTGTAGGATCGCACTGCATAATCACAGTATTATAGCCGCTAGCAATAATATATCCGTCGGATACGATCACCGCACCTACCGGCACTTCATCTAGCTTTTGAGCTTGTTGCGCAGCTGTTATAGCTTGTGCCATAAAGCTGTAGAATAGGGTGCTCATTAAGGCCTACTACTCGTTATGCCCAGCAACTCACGACCCTGTAATGCTTGCTCTAAGCTTGATAAAATTTGTTGCTGATTGCGAACAATTTCACCTCCATCCCACTCTAGCCTACAATCACCTAAGTCACTATCTTCCACTGAGATCACCTCTACCTCACCTGCTGCAATAAGGGAAGAGCAAGCCTCGGTTATCGCCCCTGCGACCTTAGGGTGTACAATAATGATCAATGGCGCAGGAGGCATTGCCTCAGTAATAGTGGCCTTAATAAAGTCAATCATTTGTGAAGCAGCTACATGTTTTTCCAAGTTAAATGTAATTTTCTTAGCTACAGTATAAGCTAGTAAAGCACAGTCCTGTGTGATTTCTTGTTTTACTCTTTCTATATGCCTAGTAGCCTCCGCTAGAGCTATAACAATTTGCCGTAGCGCTTGGATTTTTTCTTGTGCACGCATATTTTTTACTGATTCTAATTCCTCCAAGGCTGCGGCACGGCCTGCAGCGAAAGCTTCTGCCTTAGCATTCTTTATATCTTCTTCGTCATAAAGCGTAGCTGCCACGGTGGCAACAGCCTCAGGCAACACTTCAGTAGACGGCGGCAACAAAGTCTCAATCTGGTCTGGCTCCTGAGTAATATTAGCAGCCTGGGATGTGTCAAAATCACGTAACGGAAAGCGCATTTTTCGCCTCAACTATTAACATATATGGTGATGTTAAACCGACTTCTCTTTGGCTGCAAGGCAATTGCTGCTGTAGCAAGGTAGTTTCCTATATCTCAGCTTTTGCCTCTCCCATAAAAGCTAAGATTTTTAAGCTGCGTAACCTGGCGTATATTTAACATATATTTATTATATATCCAGTTGATTCTCTTTATGATTTATGGTTATGCTACACATAGTTTAAAATTTTACAAAAAGGTAAGGTATGGGAATTTTAAGTGCAAACATTGGCAGACTGGCAGTAATTGACGTAATGATAATTTTAGGATACATGATTTTATGTCTTGTCATAGGTATTAGAAAATCCGGCAATATCCGTAACATCAAGGATTTTGCCTTGGGCAGGGGGAC
>JANPII010000094.1:0-1656 GCA_031424915.1 Pseudomonadota bacterium | reverse complement strand
ACGTAACGCCTGGGCAGGTACCACTAATAATACTAATTCCATCTCTACTAATTCTGCAAGTGACGCAGTTGCATACAATGATTCTGGCAAAGCTACATTGGGAAATACTTTGCTGCTACGTGTTTGGTTCAGTTCAATAACAGCCTGTTGGCTCCGATTATATAATAAGATCTCTTTGGCATTATATCCAGCAACCATGCCCAGTGCGGTGCCCCACGCTCCATTACCAATTAATCCGACCTTATTGTAGCTTTGCTCACTCATATACCCCTACATCTTCTAAGATAAAATCTACCTTTTTAGGATTTAAAGGATTGCTATGCAATGTTCCTGCTATATTAATTTTAGATCCTATACTACGTGCCAAAAATTTGGCCAAAGGAGTGCCCTCTCCTTTGAACATCATGCACTTTATGGTATAGCCACCATTTGGTCTATCTCCTACGATAACCATAACATGATTAGGACGCACTAAAACAAAACGTATTATATATACATCAGCAATCGCTACACGAGGTTGTGGATTACCGCTACCAAAAGGTGCAGCCTGGCTAATGATGCTCATCAGATTTTGGTTTATTCCTCTGATGCTGATAGCTATATCAATGGGCAATTTTTTTGCCACCTCAATATGATGGCTCGCGTTATTTATATGACTTATGAGATATTCGTAAAAAGCTTCCACTTTGTTTTCTGCAACACTGAAGCCTCCTGCCATGGGATGCCCCCCACCTTCTAATATCAGGCCTGCGCTTTTTGCATTAGCAAGCGCTGCTCCTACATCAATACCAGGTATGGAGCGTGCCGAACCTTTACCTATCTGATTATTGATTGAAATTACCGCAGTTGGCCTACCGTAACGTTCTTTAAGGCGCCCTGCCAGTATACCTAAAATACCTACATGCCACCCCTGGCCTACTGCAAAAATCACCGGATTAAGGTGAAGATTATTATGCTCTATCTGCTCTACCGCTTGCTCTAGAACTAATGCTTCTACGGTTTTGCGCTCTTCGTTAAGACGTTCCAACCTCTGTGCAATTTCCATTGCCTCTTCCAAAGAATCGGTAGATAACAAGCGAGAACCTAGCATGCCTTCACCAACGCGTCCTCCTGCATTAATACGGGGACCAAATACAAAGCCGAGATGATGACTCTGCGGTCTGCCATCTAGTCTTACTATATCCGCTAATACGGATAATCCTACATTAGTGCGAGCTGAAATCATCTTCAAGCCCTGCGTTACAAATGCACGATTCACCCCCACTAATGGCACCACATCACATACAGTACCAAGGGCCACAAGATCTAACAGGGTCATCAAGTCTGGCTCTGGAATGTTGCTTTGTGCAAACCAGTCGCGGCTGCGTAATACTGACCGCACCGCCACCGCTATCATAAAGCTTACTCCTACTGCTGCCATAGATTTAAACGGGAAATCTTCATCAAAACGATTAGGATTTACCACAGCAACCGCCTGAGGTAGCCTATCTATCCCTAAGTGGTGATCCACCACAATAACATCCATACCCATTTGATGTGCAGCTAACAGCGGCTCAAATGCAACAATGCCACAGTCTACAGTAATAACTAAATCCACCCCCCGACCTTTTAAGTATTCAAAAGCGGTAACACTAGGCCCATACCCTTCTTTCATGC
>JANPII010000093.1:0-2047 GCA_031424915.1 Pseudomonadota bacterium | reverse complement strand
AATCAAATTGGTGGGCTATTCGGTTTTCAGTCTCGCACCAACACGGCACTTTGTAAAAAATGGGTGGAAGTCGGTTTCTTAGAAATCGTAGATCACTCTAATAAGGCCCGAAAATATAAGCTAGCAAAACTTTATGACACTTTAGTTGCAGGTGACTCATGAATAAACTTTTTGACCAGCAAATGATGGAGTTTGCTGCTTCCTGAGCAATCACCTTGCATCACAAAATTACCTACATGCTGGAAACCTGCTTTCATGTAAACATGTTTTGCCCTTGGGTTATCAACACCTGGATCAATGAAAAACGTGTCGGCTTTTGGATCGATATTCTCTCGGAAATAGTCAATAAATTCGGCTAAAGTTTTTGCTCCATAATCTTTGCCAAAGAATTTAGGGTTACCAATTATGTAATCAAGGCCGTATACCCCTTCCAAGGCCTGTGATTTATTGCAGGAGAGAAATAATGGCCTTGCATATAGTCTACACCTAAATTCTGTACCATTCTTGCAATCTCAGCATTTTCCACAAATTCAGCCACAGTTTTGATTTCATAACTACGGGCAAAATCTACTACTTTACGAATAAATACTTGACTATGCGGAGTATCAATGATGTTACTTATATATTTACCGTCAATTTTCAGTATATCTGCATTTAGATGCTGGAGCTGGTTTAAATAAATATTGTGGGCGCTGAATATACCCGTCCCAAAATCATCAATTGCCACACGGCAACCTAAGGCTTTTAAAGCCTTAATAAAAGAGCTCATGCGATCTATATCACAGAAGCTTCCGGTCTCAGTAATTTCAATTACTAGACGGCTGGCAATCTTTTCACTCCGCAGTAGTGATTGGGCTTTTTTAAGCCATGACTTTTCAGCTACAGACATGTTAGAAATATTCATAGTAAGGTGTACTCTAGGATGCATAAGCAATTCCTGTACCACCAGTTCCAACACCGCCTCATCGACTAGCTGTATCCCACCTAGCTTTTCCACAGCTTCAATGAAGGAGCCTACCGGGATGATCTCATCATTTTCTAAAATCCGTAGTAGGCATTCATATCGTCTAGTAACGTATGTTTTAGCACAAACTAAAGGTTGATATGCCAGCTTAATCCTTCCTTCTTCTATGGCTGACAGCAACCTTTGCTGCAAATTATCAGTGTGCATCCTAAATACCGCCTTTCTTCTGGCACATAATACTTTTATAGCTTACAACTACTTAACAGCAAAATCAATAATAGAATAACCAGTAATGTGTTAATTATTCTTTATCAACATATGGTTAATATGTAAAAATTAAAATTTGTACTATTTATTTCAATCAAAGCTAGGTCAAGCATCGCCCTAAAGCTGTAGGTATAGATGTACAAACCATTAAAACAAGAGTGGATGCCCTACGCTATACTCATAGGTCTGAATGCCTCAGTAATCTTACAGAAAGATATATCAATTAATGACATAGAAAATGAGGCAATCACTGCTGTACCTAATACTAATATCCCAGTACTTAGGCTAGGATCAACTGGTAGTAAATTCACAAGCAGCAATGGTCCAGCAGTAGATAAGGCAGTGACAGAGCCACCAACCAAACCGACTAAAAGAGCATCGGCAATATAAAGCTTTTTATGGTCTTGCTTAGCCTTTTTAACTACATCGTCTCCCTTATTATCAACTTCCTCTGTAATAACACAATCAAGATAATAATACCCTATGATCGCTGCTAAGCTAAAGCCACATAAAAAGCTTACGCCTGTTTGGATGCTTATTTGTATCCAGATGTTATTTATCGAGGCAACTGCCTCACCAATACCAAAAGTGCCGATGCCACACCCTATAACTAAGCCAAACACTCCAGTACTTAAAGTATTTGGACCAGCTGTACCCAAGCTATCACCATATACCTTTTCTACTTCTGCGCATTCGGCTTCTTTCCTATTTAGCGCAATGCCTTTTTCTTTCTTGATATCCTTTTCTACTTTCGTCTCCCCTGCAGGAAGGCGGTCATATGCCCACTTAGAAGTTTTAAGCTGAAAGTGCTGCATT
>JANPII010000092.1:0-28947 GCA_031424915.1 Pseudomonadota bacterium | reverse complement strand
GTATCAATATTTTATCAATAAAATCATCCGCCTCCATTTGCGCAAAATCCTTCGTAAAATCTATCACCACTACCAAGTCCACACCCGTTTCAGATAACAGGCGTAACTTATGCTTAGGTGTGACCAACAGATGGTGAGGCTCCAAATTCAAAACCGTACAAGGGTGTGGCTCAAAAGTTAGAGCTATGGAAGGCAGCCCTAAAGTACGCCCCATATGAATAGCAGCACTAATTATTTCACGGTGAGCTATATGCATGCCATCAAAGTTGCCTATGGCTATAACTGAGCCTAGTAATGCTGGGTCTATCTGCTCTAGCTTAATAACTTGCATCGATCAATTCATGTTTTATTCTCTGCATATCTAGCCACATATTTTTTTTCTTGAGTGATTGCCTTAGCAAATAGGCAGGATGGAAAATCACCGCAGCTTTAATAGCCTTGCTCAAGTAACGATTTGTATACTCGTAATACTCCTGGCGAGAGCTATGCATGGTAGTTTTGCTTGCTAATAAAGATTCAACAGCAGTGCTGCCTACTAGTATAATTAGCTTAGGAGCTACCAAGGCAATGTGCTTTTCTACAAAAGGACGGCACAATGCCAGCTCTTCTGGAGTGGGACGACGGTTGCCCGGCGGCCGCCAGAAGATGGTATTAGTAATATAGGCATTCTGCCTTGACAGGCCTATCGAGGCTAAGATGTTATCTAATAACTTCCCGCTTTGGCCACAAAACGGTATTCCTTGCTGATCCTCATTAGCTCCCGGAGCCTCACCAACAAACATAACCTCAGAGTTTGGGTTGCCATCAGCAAATACAGTATTAAGAGCCATCTTCTTAATGGCACACCCTTCAAATTCTATTACGGCTTGTCGCAATTCTTCTAAAGTAGTGCTATTATCTGCGGCTAACCTTGCTGCTCCTTCATCACGCTGAATTAAATTCAGAGCTTCTTGCTGCTGTATTTCAACTTTGGAGGCAGCAGGTGCTTCCTTGCCTTCCTGACGCCGATCCTGAGGATGTTTGCAATATATTTGATCGCTTCCCAAATCCTTATACCATTCTGCCAATATTTTTTTCCTACCCACTAGCTTACCAATTTTATTTAATGACTCTTGACTTTATATACAACATCGCATATAAGATCAGCAAGAAAATTTATTCGGTTTGGGAGTAGACAAATATGGCAACAAAAAGAACTTATCAGCCTAGTAATTTAGTACGTAAACGCCGTCATGGCTTTAGAGCTCGTATGGAAACCGTTGGGGGACGTAGGGTATTGAACAATCGCCGTGCTAAAGGACGTAAGGTACTATGTGCCTAGCATACTGCCAATAAATAGATTACATCGCCCATCTGACTATTCCCGTGTTTTAAGTACTGGCAACAAAATGGTATCAGTTAGTTGGGTCTTTATAACATCACCTGGGACAACAGATGTTACAAGGGTGGGGATAATAGCCAGTAAAAAAGTAGGCAAAGCAGTATCCCGTAATCGTGCTAAACGCTTACTGCGGGCTCTATCTCGTGAAGTATTAGCGAAAGATGAGCGCCTAAAAGATTTGGATGTTGTGCTTATAGCACGGTCACACTTGTTGCGACGAGATTATCAACTGTTAGTTCGAGAGCTGAAATACTGTGTGGCAAAGATTAATCAGCCATTACAAGAACAAAAAATTAAGACCGCATCATGTCATGGGCCGAGTCATATCTCACATAATTGATATTATGATTGCAACATATCAATATCTAATTTCTCCAATGCTACCAGCATCATGTCGCTTTTATCCCAGCTGCTCGTGTTACATTCGCCAAGTAATAAAAAAGTTTGGACTAGCACAAGGACTAGGGTTAAGCTTATGGCGAGTTTTACGCTGCAACCCATGGTGTGCTGGAGGCTACGACCCAGTGCCTTCCCATACAAACAATTCTCAGGATCAATATAGGTAGTCGCATGAATCAAGATAAACGTCTATTGCTAGCAATTGCATTATCAATGCTTATTATTGTGGGTTGGCAAGAGTGGTATGTTAAGCCAATGCTAAAGGCGCAGGATCCTGGCATTGTAACTCCCTATATTCAGAGTAAGAGCACCTCTCCTAAGACGATAGAACAGCGACCTCGAACAGAGGTGATTGCCGAAGGATATAAAAATCATCATCGAGTACGTTTTAACAATGAGGAGATTGAAGGCTCAGTTAACCTCTTAGGTGCACGTTTAGATGACCTTGTTTTACGTAAATATAAAGTGACGGCTACTGCCGATAGCCCTCCTTTAACTATGTTCTCGCCTAGCCATACACCTCAAGTGTATTTTGCTGAAATAGGGTGGTTAAGCCCGGACCATGATGTCATTGTCCCCAACCACAATACCTTATGGATTGCCAATAAAAAGGAATTTACAGTTGAAGAGCCTCTTAAGCTACACTGGACTAACCCCCAAGGCATTCGTTTTGAGATTGATTTGACAATAACTAATGACTTTATGTTTCATATAGTTCAAGAGGTACATAACCCTATTAATCAACAGATACGCCTCCAGCGTTACGCTTTGCTTAATCGTGCAGATAACTTACCTCATGATTCTAGCATGGTTGTGCATGAAGGGGGAGTGGGGGTATTCAACAATAGCTTACATGAAATAGCTTTTAGCGATATTAACAAATCCCAACCCATGCGAACAGAGCAAGGATGGATAGGGTTCTCAGACAAATATTGGTTAGCGGCAATCATTCCACACATTCCATTTCAAGGAAAATTCAGTAGCTTCCAAGCACAAGGAAAGGTTCGTTTTCAAGCTGATATGTATACTGATATAGAGATTATAGAACCTGGAGCCACTGAAAATGGAGCCTTCTTTTTCTATGCTGGTGCTAAAAGGCTCGACCTATTGGACTTCTATCGTAATAGATTCAATATACCGCTATTTGATCGTGCCGTAGACTTTGGCATGCTCTATTTTATTACTAAGCCTACTTTAACGCTCTTACATGCTTTATATAACCATACTGGCAACTTCGGTATCGCTATCTTGGTTCTTACCGTACTCATAAAGTTTCTCCTCTTCCCACTGGCCTATAAGGGATATAAAGGAATGAACCGCTTAAAGGACCTACAACCAAAAATGACTGAGCTGCGTGAGCAACACAAAGATGACCCCGCAGCAATACAAAAAGCAATAATTGAGCTATATAAGAAGGAAAAAGTTAATCCGCTCTCTGGATGCTTGCCCCTACTGCTACAGGCACCAGTTTTCTTTGCCCTATATAAAGTATTATATGTCAGCATTGAAATGCGGCACGCCCCACTTTTTGCCTGGATTCATGACCTTTCAGCTCCCGACCCAACTACCATCTTTAATCTATTTGGACTTATTCCATGGACTCCTCCGACCATGTTGATGATCGGCGTATTTCCTATATTTATGGCTTTCACCATGTATGTACAACAGCGCCTTAACCCTGAGCCTGCTGACCCTACACAAGCCCAAGTAATGCGTATGTTACCGTTGATATTCCTCTTTATGTTTGCTTCCTTCCCAGTAGGACTGGTGGTATATTGGAGCTGGAGCAATGTGCTATCCATCGCCCAACAATTGTTGATCAAAAAAATGACCACAAAAAAACGGGTTCACACAACACCTAAAAAGTTGAAATAATTTACTTCCTTGCTCTATACATGAGAATAGAGTATAATGCATGAACGTTAATATAAATAAGATATAAAATACTTAGAAGTGGTATGGATTTCTAGAGGTAAGACACTAGAACCAACGCTAAGTATAACAGTTGATGCATTGACACCATTCAAGGAAGGAAAACCATGACAATACATAAAGACATATTAGCTTGCGGCGTAATTTCAGGCCTGATTACCGCAACCTCTATAGCTGGACTTGCAGCAGGATTGATGCCTACTAGCATGACTGGGTTGCCCCTAGCTATAGTGCAATCAGACTTAGTGCTAGCAAGCTCAATAGTAATGATGGGCGGTATTGTATGCTGCCTTATGAGCGTTATAGCAGCAGGTGATAGAGATAATAGAAACAAAGGCATAAATAAAGATTTTCAGAAACAAACAATATAATGTATAATACCAAATATTAATTTGGAATTTAGCCTGAGCGCCGAATAATACCAAATTTTGGAGATTTTTATGCTATCTGATGATCAGTTGTCCCAGTTTACGCAACAGGTACGCGCATTTACCCAGCAATGTGAACCTATAAACATAAACCAAGTGTTTGGCTCATCTGCCAGTTTACGCAGGCAATTTTTTAAACTTGTGCCTATGGCCCAGACCATATTATATACAGTTATGGACCGTGGTTCTGAACAGATATATAAGGGAAGATATAATGAAGGCAAGCATGTGGCATTGCATCTTATAGAGAGTATGGCAACACAAAATGCAGAAGCTTTTGGCTATCTTAAAGCAATTCTAGAAACACAGGCAAACCTACCTAAAGACAAACAAATTTCCATAGAAGAAAGAGTGCCTTTTATTGAAGTTCCTACGTTGTGGCATAACTCTAGCACCAAGTATTATATACCAAAACTAGATCAGGTTTTAAAAATGAATGAGGCAATAAAAGGTGCCTCAGATTTTCATTACACCACTGCCAGTCAGGCTGATATTGAATCAGTATTAAATTCCGAGTTTCCGGGCAAAAAATATGTGGCGATTATGTATTCTCATCCCACTCAGAGTGGCACACATGTATCCCTGCTCTTAGGGCAAGTTCAAGAGGGTAAAATCCTCCAAGATAACTTACTTAGTATTGATGGATTTGATTCAGAAGGTTGGTGCCAAATGTCTGAATCAAAATATAAGCAGCGTATAATACTCAGCGGTAAAGAAAACGAAGATCATCAGGATTTACAGCTTCCAAGTTTTTCAGATATAAATTGCCCTGTATATGCCCGCAACTATGCTAAAGCTGTTATGGGCGTTGACCGTAAAATTATTGATGCTGCATTTCAAGAGGCAATCCCTCTTCAGAAAAACCAAGTTAAAATGCATGAGCTAACAACCCAAGCTAGTATTAGCGCTCTGATGCAGCATATGACTAAGAGAATGGAACAGTATTACAATCAGGATGGCTCATTAAAGTCTCAAAAAGAAAAAGATGAATATCACTTAAAACTAAGGCTTGGAATTCTAAAACTATATTTTGAAGAGTGCAATGCAGAGGCTAACCCTTCTGTTCAACAGGATATAAAGCATGATGTCCCTACTATGGATGTAAAGCACAATCCCTATATTTCAGAAAAAAAGATTAAGGAAAATACTGAGTGCATTAGCAATAATGTATATATTGGAGCTTATATAAATAGTGGCCTTGCTGGACTATTCCTAGGTGGTGCTGTCGGTGATATAACATACTTAATATTAATAAACACTGGCTCTATCCCTCCTCTTTCTGCAGCTATATATAGTACAAGCATCATGACACCAGAATGTATTCTGGCATCGTGCATACTAGTTCCGGCTATCATAATCTCAGCTATTGCAGTAAGCGGCATGCACTACTCCACAAGCATTAGCCAGTAAGAGGTTACGAGTGAATGCTCAATAGCTTCAACTTAAGGAGTGCTACTTTGTCTAGTTTCGCTGCAAAGTGTTGTATGCAAGGCCTCTTGCAGCTCGCCCCTTTGGGGGGGCTTGCGGGGCGCGCTTATTTGCGTATGCCACACGCAATCCGCGTGTCATAAACACTTTGCTAAAACCCTTAAATTAATTCCGCCTGAATACTTACACTATCCTCAAGCTAAGCATAAATACGGTCAAGCACCACCCTTCCTTCATCACCACGCTTCCCACACCATAATTTGAGATTAGGTAGCTTAGCTTCCGCTCCCTTTGCATCTTTCCACCGCAACCCCTCTGCTTTGTTGAATATGCGCACATCCAGCAATCCCCCCGAGCGGTACTTTTGCAACGTAACTCCCTGCCCCCTACTCATAATTGGTATCGTCTCGCTATCAATAATAAGTAATCGACGATTCTCCCCTAGTAACGCTATGGCATCTGCATCAAGTCTTATACAAGCAACCGCTTCACCTGCAGCACATTTCATAACTTGCTTTCCATTTTTTGTATAAGACAAAAGGTCATTAGCTTGCACTACAAAACCTTTACCCCGCTTTGAAATAAACAATATTTTATCCTGAGTTTGGTAAGGATATAGAGCAATAATTTCTTCCCCCACTTGTAGGTCAAACATCAAGCGCAGTGGTTCTCCAAAACCCTTACCACGATTAATCTTGTCCGCTAGTAAGGTATATACTTTACCATAATTAGAGCAACATAGGATCTTATCAGTATGATGCGCAATAAATGCCATCTTCTCTGCATCTCCGGCTTTATAGCGTCCTGCCTCGAGCTGGTGGCCAGAGCTGGCACGGATCCAACCTAGCTCTGAGTAAAATATTGTCAATGGCTCCGGCTCAATCATTTCTTCCATTGATACAACGGGTATATTTGCTATTTCTACAATTTCACTGCGTCGTGCAGCCGCTGGGCCACTAGAAAAAGTCTTTATAATTTGTTTCATATCAGAGGCTATATGCGCATCAAGCTTCGTAACACTTGCAAGCAATGCCTCCAGCTCTTGTTGCTTGCCCAACAGCTGGGTATATTCTTGCTTTAGTGCTGTTTCTTCTAGCTTACGAATAGAGCGCAAGCGCATATTCAGTATAGCTTCGACCTGTATTTCATCAAGCTGCCACCGCGCCATTATTATATTACGTGCATCATCTTCTTGGCGCAAAATACGAATTACCTCATCCAGATGTTGGTATACTAAAAGCAGCCCTTGTAATATCTGCAATCGCTCATTTATCTTGCGTAAGCGATTATTGAGCGCTCGAGTCTCCACTTCGCGTCTATGTGCCAAAAATGCTTGAAGCACCCCAACTAAATTCATTACCTTAGGCGTACTACCCATATCCAGCACATTCATATTAACATGCACTTTTACTTCTAAAGTCGTTAACTTAAATAATGATTCCATTAGCGTTTGTGCATCCGCCATACGATTGCGCGGAGTTAGTATGATGCGTATATCTTCAGCCGACATATCCTGAAAGTTATCAAGCAGAGGCAATTTCTTCTCATGATAAAGTTCAGCCATTTTCTCTATAATGGCACGCTTTTGTGTCTGATACGGTATTTCAGTAATAACCAACTGATACTGGCCATGTGTCAGTTCCTCACGATGCCACCTTGCTCTAAGACGAAAGCTTCCTCGTCCTGTCTCATATATTTGCTGCATTGCAGCATCATCACGTATGATAACCCCACCTGTAGGAAAATCAGGAGCAGGAATAAATTTCATTATATCGCGTGAAGTGGCTGTAGGATGAGTAATTAGATATAGCGTAGCTTTACATAATTCAATCAAATTATGAGGTGGAATGGAGGTGGCCATACCCACAGCGATACCTTCACAACCATTAGCCAAGATATTAGGTACTACTGCAGGTAATACCACAGGCTCATTTTCTGAGGCGTCATAATTATCGCGGAAGTTGACGGTATCCTCATATAAACTACGAAGTAGTAACATAGCATAGGGCGTCAGGCGTGCTTCTGTATAACGCATGGCTGCTTGCGCATCACCATCAATGGAACCAAAATTACCCTGACCCTCAATCATAGGATAGCGCATAGCAAAAGTCTGTGCCATACGCACCAATGCGTCATATACCGCCCCATCCCCATGAGGGTGATATTTACCAATTACATCTCCCACAACACGTGCACATTTCTTCAAGCCTTTATCAGGATCTAATTTTAGCTGCAACATAGCATAAAGCAAACGCCTATGGACAGGTTTAAGCCCATCTCTTACGTCTGGTAACGAGCGTGAGGTAATTGTCGAAAGAGCATAGGCAAAATAACGTTTCTCCAATTCTACTGTAAAATCGACGGCTTCAATTTGGCTGCTGTTAGAAGTCATAGTTGATTGGTTTTATACTTTAATGAGCATTGATTATAACAGAGCTGACAGCATTATGCTAGTTTCTATGCCTACTTATAATAGCAACTATATCAACAAACAATTTACCCCTTACTTATTTTAGTATAATAAATATATTTAAAATGAAGCTTGGGGATTTTTATTGACTATACAGCAATAAGAGTATAAAATTGCCACAATATAAAATTTATTGGCGTGGTTTTATCATGACAAATGATTTTGTCACTTCACTCATATCTCTAATAATCGCGTTTTTCACATCAAAGGTGGGAAATATAGCGCTAATTGATGCCGCTTTAATTTGCTCATACATTGGCTTATGCTTAATTATTGGACTAAAAAAAATGAAAGGAGTGCAAAGCATTCAGGATTATGCGCTAGGGGACCGTAAGCTCTCTACTGCCGCGCTGGTTGCTACCATATATGCCACATACCTTGGTGCCGGTTCAACTATTGGCACAATCGAAAAGATTGGAATGGTAGGCGTACTATTTATGGTAACAGTGCTACTCAATCCTATTAAGTGGCTATTCGTTATGTTTGTCTTTGGGCGTAACATCGAAAAATTCTACGGTTGCCTAACTCTTAGTGATATTATGGCAAGATTATATGGCAGTACAGGCCAGCTCATTACCTCCATAGCTACGATAGCAAATGCCATAGGCACAGTAGCTGCACAAACTCTAGCTCTTGGGCACTTGATGCATTATTTTTTGGGCATATCAATAGAACTCGGAGTGCTAGTCAGTATAGGAGTGTTAATATTTTACTCCGTCACGGGGGGGGCGCGCGCTGTGGTAATGACTGATGTGTTACAAGCTGGCATATTTTATATAGCTTTCCCCATCTTAGCTGTTATTTTGCTACATAAGTTAAACGGTTGGGACCATGTGTACTCTCTGTTACCACAAGAGAAATGGCAGCTAGGATTTGAGGGAGACAAATTGTGGATCTTCTCAGGCTTTATGTTATATGCCCTGCTGGATGGCAGCAGTGGACCTTATATTCAAAGATTTCTGATGTCCAGCAATACTCAACAACTAATGAAATCTCTACGGATAGTAGCAATTATAGACACAACCATCGTATTGCTGCTATGCGTATGTAGCTTAGTAATAGTGGCACATATAACGGATACGATCGATCACTCTAACGTTCTTTGGCATTTAATAGATAATCATGTCCCATATGTAGCAAAGGGTATAGTGATAATCGGCTTCTTAGCCGTTATTATGTCTACTGCTGACTCATGGCTAAATACTGCTGGTGTCACAGTTTCTCATGACATACTAAAACAATTTTATCCTAATATGAGTGAAAAAGCAGTACTTGCTGCGGCACGCCTTGCTACATTTGCTGTAGGAGGATTATCAATAGCTTTAGCCCTAACAGGAGCCTCAGTGATTGAAATAATATGGCTAGTGATAACTTTTTATAATCCTCTGATATTCGTTCCTTTGGTTGCGGGTTTTTTAGGTTTTCGCACAAATTCGCATTCGTATGTTGTCTCGGTGATAATAGCCTTTCTATTTACTATGTTAGGAGCTGCACTAGAGCAAAGGTTTGATGCTTTGAGCCTTTTACTAGGCTTAATAGGCAGCACAATGGGCTTATTCGGCATGCATTACTGGCAGAAAACCAATGGCACATTAACTGAAGTATCTCAGCTTCAAGTGAATACACCCAAGCCTACAACTTACGGCACAATTCTGGCCAGTAAATGGCGTAAAACCAAACATTTGAATTGGAAAGATGCTCTTAGTTTTAGCTATAAAGGAGTAGAGCTTTGCCGCCCCCAATACCATCAATTCGGTATATTAGGTCTCTTATATTGCCTTTTTCCACTTCTAGTTTTGCTATCTAATAGCAGACAGCCAGCCCTAGGAACCGCCCTCGATTACGTAGATATCATTATCAGAATCATAGGTGCTACAGGCTGCATTGTAATACTGATGTGTGATACCTGGGAGCACAACTTTCGCGCTAAATATTTTCCAATAATTTGGCATATTGTATTACTCTGGTGCTTTCCTTTGCTGGGCGCCTATAATCTTTTAGTACATAATAGCGACACACTTAGTTTGTATACTATCATCGCTAGCTTCGTATTAGCAGTTTTTGTCGACGCTCGTAGTTTTGTTATACTCATGACTTTAGGATCCTTGATGGGTACTTTCTTTTATGCGCTTACCAGCAGCACTCTACATGGTGCAATCAACATGAGTGCTTTTGCTTATGCTCTCTTAGTAATAATTATTGCTTTCATTATGCGCCGCAATCAAGAAGTTGACAGTAACAGGATGAAGATAATGAGTGTGGCTATTGCCCATGAAGTGCGCTCTCCAATGGCTGCTGCGTATGATGGCACAGGTATGCTGGTTGATGCTATTAATCGAGCCAAGATAATATCTCCAGTCATCTCACCAGATGAATTTTTAATACTACAAGTCTCACGGGATGATTATGAGCTTATTCAATACTTTAAAGACAATATACAGAGTGTCCTCGATAAGGGTATGAAAACCGCACAAACTATACTTATGTCTCTGTCTGGTATGCAACAAGCTCAGGATTATGGCGAATATTCAGCACTCAAAACTGTCAGTAGCGCTATTGGCAGCTATGACCTTACCGTTACGGAGCGCAAACGTGTAATGATTATGCCAAGCCAAGATTTTACCTTCCATGGCTCTTATAAGTTATTCCAACATGTAATTCAAAACCTAGTCAGCAACGCTATAAGATATGCAGGGCCAGAGGCTGAAATAAGCATATGTACGGGGGGTCAAAGCATATATATTCGAGACAATGGTAAAGGCATTTCCCCAGATGACGTTCCCCATATCTTTGAGCCTTATTATACTAAAGAAAAGGGAGGAACCGGCCTAGGATTGGCCTTTTGCAAAATTGTAGTCAGTGGCATGCGTGGCACTATTACCTGTAAGTCGGAGTTAGGTCAGTTTACTGAGTTTGCTATAACCCTACCTGTAGTTCCCAATAATGCCGCGTAATTGTTCTTCCAGCTTTTTATTGATAAGGGCTATGCTGTCACCAGGTTTGAATTTAATGCCTTATACCATTTCTCAGCTAAAAGATTACAGCGTCGCTACACGCGCAGGTAGATTTTACTACACATCGCTCGTCGCTCCTTGTACTGTTTTAGCTGAGAGTTGGTATAAGACTTAAAAAGATGGTGCCCAGAGACGGAATTGAACCGCCGACACAAGGATTTTCAGTCCTTTGCTCTACCGACTGAGCTATCTGGGCGCATCGCAAAAGAGCGCAGCAAAAGAATGGTGACCCCTGCGGGACTCGAACCCGCGTTGCCACCGTGAAAGGGTGGAGTCCTAACCGCTAGACGAAGGGGCCGCACTAACGAGCTGCTATTGATACTATCAATAGCAGCAAAAAGCAATAGGCTAGAGAAAAAAATTTAAAGACTTATTCTAAGGTCATACTACCTTAAGAATATAGCTCATGATATATCTTGAGAGTTTTGCCACACATCTTGGCAATCGCATAGTTATCTCGAGTTAGCTCAGCAGCATGCTTCCCCAGCTCCCTTCTTTGCTCTGGTGATTGAGCTAGCACCTCTTTTAATATAGCCGCTGCTGCTTCTGGCTCATGAATTGGCAAATGATATCCCGTCTGGCCATTAGCAATAGTGTAGAGAGAACCACCATGTTCAGTTGCCAATACTACCTTACCCATGCTTTGGGCCTCTACTATAGTGCGACCAAAAGCTTCAGGCTCTTGTGACATTGATAATACTATATCCGATGCAGCGTATAATGCAGCCATATCACCGTAATGTGGACGTATAAACACTGAGTCTTTTAACTGGTAGCGCACTATCTTATCCATCAACTCTGCCATATACTGCTGGTGCATGGGAGTGCATTCCCCCACCATATAGCACTGATAGTTGCGATGCTGCAATATTTTCAATATCTCCAGTAGGTAAGTATGCCCTTTCCACCGGCTGAAGCGTCCAGGCATTAACAATATAGGCAGATCAGTCCTAGGCGGAGAAGCTGCACCTTTTAAATGAGCATTTGCTGCTTCTAAACGTTTTGCACTAATTTTACTTGGATCAAATTCTTCTATATCGACACCTCGATTTATCACTACAACATTGCGCATATTATGATTATAAACGTCACGGATGTGCTCAAATATAAAAGGTGAGATAGCAATCACTTTATCACTGCGCAACATCACCGTATTATATAAGCGCTTAAGCCAGTATTTAGCTCCATAAGTGCCATGGAAAGTAGTTATCATTTTGACTTTTTCCAATCTACAAGCAAATAAGCAACTCCAAGCTGGGGCGCGTGAGCGTACATGCACTATATTAACAGCATATTTTCTAATAGCAGCACGCAGGCTACTGATATTTCTAATCATGGTAAGGGGGTTTTTGCTGTCTACCGGCAAAGTAATATGCTCTATACCCTGTAGCTCGCATACTAATTTGCCTCCAGCAGAACATACCAAGCTACGATAACCAGCCGCCTTAATTGCCCGTGCTATTTCTATAACACCGCGCTCTACGCCTCCTGCATCTAGTCTTGGAATGACCTGTAATACTGTAACTGCTACTGCTACTGCTTTATCTTTGTTAACCATACTTACTTTTCTAGGTTTATCACTATAAAATAAGCTCCCAGCCCATTGGCAATCAGCAAGGCGGCATTCTTTTGCTTAAGCTTACGTAAGGTCGATATTTTGTCCTTGAAATCATTGATTGAGCTAACCTTATCTTGATTAAGCTGCACTATTACATCACCCACTCGAATCTTGGTATTTGCGGCTACTCCTTCTTGTTTAACATTAGTGACGACTATACCATTTACTCCATCACCAACTCGATAGCGTTTGCGTGTCGCATCGTCCAAATTACGTACGCGCATATCAAGAATTTCGATACTGCCTTTGTTATTTTCCTCACTATCGCCATCACTGCGCCTATTATCCGTATTGTCATCGGCTTCTGGAACAAGCTTACCAATAACACAATGAAGAGTAATATAGGCTCGATTTCTAAATACCTCCAGCTCAACTTTTGTACCTACAGGAGTAGCTGCTACCATCTGGCTCAATTTATTACTGTTCGGTACTACTATGCCTCCTAATTTAGTGACAATATCGCCCACTTGTAGCTTGGCATTAGCAGCAGGGCTATTTGGTGTAACTTCTGCTATTAGGGCGCCTCCAGCCGCATTTAGTCCCATAGTTTGAGCCATTTCATCATTCACTGGTTGTATCCTTACCCCCAAATAGCCACGCACCACTTCTCCCTTGGCACGCAATTGCTCCAATACTGGCTGCACCTGTGCTGAAGGAATAGCAAAGCCAATTCCAATGCTTCCACCTGATGGAGAAATGATAACAGTATTAATACCAATAACTTCACCTTGCATGTTGAGCATAGGGCCACCTGAATTGCCGCGATTAATCGCAGCATCTGTTTGAATATAGTCGCTATACTGGTTGTTCAAATAACGTCCCTTTGCAGAAATGATCCCAGCAGTCGATGTGCTAGCAAGGCCAAATGGACCTCCTATAGCCACTACCCAGTCTCCAACTCGCGCCACCTCAGAGTTACCAAATGTCAAGTATGAGAGAGCTTTCGTTGCCTCTATTTTGATTAGAGCCAAATCACTTCTTTTATCTCTACCTGCTACTTTTGCTTTATAGATCTTTTCGCTGCCATCACCTAGCAAAACCTCAATGTCTTCGGCATCTTCTACAACATGATAGTTAGTAACAATATAACCATCTGCACTTATTAAGAAACCGGAACCTAGAGATTTGGTTTTTCTCTTACGCTCAGGCACCCCAAGCTCTCTTCCTAACTCTCGTTCAAAAAATTCAAATAAATCCGACGGACCTTCACCTTGGATATCTTTACTTGACAACATTTGAGTAGTAGAAATATTTACTACTGCCGGGCTTACTCGCTCAATGATATCTGCGAAACTTTCAATTGGCGCTGACAAAGCCATTTGTGGCAAGCACACCAAAATAAGTGCACAGAAAAATTGTCTCAGTTGTCTCATAGATACCCGGATTATTTATAAGTGGATGATAATTAAATTTATATCAGATTTTAGTTTATGGGGAAAGGGGTAGCTTACGGTTTTGATAGCCTTTCCTTAATCACCTGTGTCAACTCAGATATTGCTACTAAAATTTGTTGTCCCGAATCCAAGTCTCGTATCCCTATTTTACCAGCGTTTAACTCTTCTTCATCTGCAATAATGGCAATTTTAAATCCCTTCTTATTAGCATATTTCATCTGGGCACTTAATGATCTTGATTGCATATACATTTCTGTATTAATTCCTTCTTGGCGCAACATAGTAGCTAGCTGGATATATTGGGGCATATATGCAGGATTTTGAGTCGTCACCAACACAGGAGCGGTAGTAGCACTCTTTGCTTCTAGCCATTTCATTTCCAACATTTTTGGAATTAAACGGCTTATGCCTATTGAGATACCCACCCCCGGCAGCACTTTATTAGTAAAGTTCTCAGCAAGATTAGCGTAACGTCCACCTCCGCAAACGCTACCTAACTCGGGGAACTCATTAAGCTTTGTTTCATATACTGTGCCGGTATAATAGCTAAGTCCACGCGCAAGACTGGGATCAATGCATATATATTTAAGTGTCGCTCCTAACATAGAGGCATGAAGCAAAACTTGCTCTAATTCCGTCACTCCTTCTTGAAATTCCTCATGCACTGTCAGCGTCTTGAGATAGGCCAGCCATTCCTCATTGCTTTTCTTATACGTCGCTAGAGACTGCAATAGGTTTATATCTTTGCTGCTGATACCAAGACCTGCAAGCTCAGCTGAGAATTGCCTAGCATCAATCTTTTCTATCTTATCAATTATTCTCATAGCCTCGGGCACTTTATCTTCTGAAATACCAAAGGACTTAATAAGGCCGCTAAGCAGCTTGCGGTTATTGATCTTTACCGTAAATTTATCCATTAACCCTATAGCATGGAAAATATCACATATGATTACCAGTAGCTCAGCATCGTAAATTAGAGATAATTCTCCATCACCAATTATGTCAATATCACATTGATAGAACTGGCGATATCTTCCTGCTTGTGGGCGTTCTCCTCGCCACACAGGAGCAATGTGGTAACGTCGGTATGGAAAAGTCAGCTGCCCATAATGTTGTGCAACATAGCGTGCCAGGGGCACTGTTAAGTCAAAACGCAAGCCCAGATCTTTTTTACCACCTTCTTCTGCTAGACGATAAAGGCCATAAATCTCATTGTCATTTCCCTTTGTCAGTAAGGTACTAACCTTCTCTACTGCCGGGGTATCTAGTGGAATAAATCCGTATAATTCAAACTTATTGCGGATAATCTCCATCACTCGATTAAATGACAACTGCTCTTTAGGTAAAAACTCTGGAAACCCAGAAATACTGCTTTGCATAATATTATACCAATTTTGTATAGAGCTGCATTATACATAGAATGCATGCTATCACCAAGTATATTATGCACACTATATATGGGCCGAAGGCGCTTTAGGCTCATCTGCTACTACAGACTTTGCTGAGGGTTTAGATGTATTTAGTGATGCCAGAGGCGTAGCATATACTATGTTGCGTCCGTCTTTTTTGGCTTTAAATAATGCATTATCTACACGTGTAAAGAGAGATTCCTTCGTGTCTCCTGATACAAAGGTGGTTACTCCGATGCTAACTGTACAACCCTTTTGCCAAGGCTCAGCTGGAATTTTAAATGTACTTTTAGCAACCGCCATCCTTAAGCGTTCAGCTGTAGTCTTAGCCTCCTCAAGACCTGCGTCAGGCATAATGATAATGAACTCATCACCTGCAAAACGAGTGCATATGTCCATAGGACGTACAATTTTCTTAATACGGCGTGCTAATTCCCGCAAAGCCGCGTCTCCCACCACATGGCTGGTATAGCTATCATTTAGCGCTTTAAAGTTATCTAGGTCCAGCATCATTACCGCAAAACTTCTGCCCCGTTCTTCAGCATTGCGCACCATTTTGGTTAGAGTTTTTTCTAAGTAACGCCGGTTATAAAGCTTAGTAAGGACATCGGTAGTGGCGTGCATCTTTTCTATTGCTAGCTGTTTAGTGGTGACTGTAAGCCGATCGATGATTTCTTTGAAGGTAATGTAAAAACCTAAGGCCCCAAATACTGATGACGCCAGGAGTATTACACTTAAGGGAATATGAGGACTGTACAATTCTACCCTTGAGAAGCTTATGGACATTAACCCTACTGTTAGGCCAAACATAGCTGGAATGTATTGGCGATATATAAGCACCACTACGAAAGTTAAAATAAGCAATGCGATACTAAACGCGTTCTCTGTTCTAAAAGCAAAGCTAGATAGGGCAGTAATCAGCAAAAAGCTAGTAATTGAGATGCAAAGTTTATAAGACAAGTGATTAATGCTGGCATGCGTTCCAATAAGTAATGCAAGCATAATGATGACGATACACCCTGGTAAAGCAAGATCGCCAATCCGCCAGATTTGGTCAATGTAGAAGTGAGTAAGCCCACTGATCAAAGCTAAGCCAAACACTACAGCAAAAAACATAGGAGTTACCTTGCGATACTTTGCTAGCTTTATTATTGAGCTTCCGTCTGGCAAACGAAACCTCCACTTTTTCTTCCATGCTAGGCCAACAGTACTGCCTATTAGGCCAAACAAGAGTGAGATAAAACCAAATTCGCCCTCGATATAGCCGCCTATAAATACTCCTATGATTGCACAAACTACCGAGCGCTTATAATCATCCTCTGTACATTTATATCCTAAGAAGCCCGCTGCAAGAGGCACAAATAAAAGAGGCGTGCTTAGGCATTCAGTAATTAAAAGTAATGATAAGACACTGTCATCACTTAACGCCATACAAGCGGCAGCTGAGCCCAACACGATAGTCGCTAACCTTGCAAGCCTCACTTGCTGTGTACCTATAAGAGATTTCTGTTTTTTTACAATGGAATGTACAATCATTACAGCGCTAGAATTTAACCATGAATCAGCAGTGGACATAGTTACTGCCATAATTCCAAGTATTGTAGCTGGCACTATCACAGCAGGCATGTTATTTTTGATAGTTTCAAAGATGTCGAGCTTATTTAAAGTCCCAGTTCCAGTAGCTGGTAGCAATAAAATAGAGACTAAAGCCAGGGTCAGTATTACCATAAAATCCACTAAAGCAACATAAGAAAAAGTTTTGCGTAATTGTGATGTAGACCCACTAATTAAAACTCTTTGTATGGAGGGTGCATCCGTCCCAGTTGGGAGCAATGCATATACAATCAATCCTATTACAAGTAATGTTGAATGCCCGTCATACGGAAGAATCCAAGCTTTACTTTCTGGAATAAGTGACAAGAAATCCGGTTGTTCAGTAACTTGTTGGGCAGATAGAAAGAATAGTACAACAAGCACTATTCCAAACAATATCGCCTGCACAAGATCAGTTAATATAACTGCCTTAATTCCGCCTGAAGCAGCATATGCAGTTACGACTATTGAGCCCAATAAAGTTCCTACCCTAGGTGAAAAGCCATAAAAGTATTGGGCTACAAATCCTATTACCACTATTTGTATAGCTACATAGCCAACGCTACTTATAATGTTTACTACATTGGATATCCAAAAACCAAAGGATCCATATAACCTTTCCATAATATGTGCCTGACTTAAGCAGCCTTCAAATTTATTAATATTTTTACAGACTATAGCTTTTGTAGTATACCACCTGCCTACGCTTAAGATCGCAATTATCGCACAAACTATTCCTATATTATTAATCTGCTCAATAAGCCCTAATGTACTGCCCGCTCCTAAGTGTGTGGCATAGATAGTGGCAACCAGCACTGCTGTAGATATTTTCTTATACCCTAGTGCGAACTCCTTTAGGTTCTTTATGCGACCCGAGCCCTTAAAGCCAAAATAGAGGCAAATGATAACATATAGGCATATAGAAACAGGAGACATCAATTCCATAACAATAGCTTCAAAAGTTGCATTAAAAGGAAGTTAACATTATGATACAATCTATTGCAAGAACTTTTTTATTAATAAGATCTATAAATATGTATTTATGTTAATATAAATACCGAACACGTTCAGTTGAGTGGACGAAAACACCAGTGGAATTGTGTGGCTTGACCATACAGGAGAATATCACTGGATCCTGGATAGCCTCTCATAAGTGCCCGCTTGCACTCGAGGCTTCCAGGATGACAACCACTATTCTTTACTAGCACCTTACGCTCAACTGAGCAGATACAAAATACATATCGATATTGTTTGATATACAATTAGTTGCGCAAATCTCAGCGCTTTAGGCTTTCTATAACCTGGCTATAGAATATGGAGCACCTAAGATTTATTCTGCTAAGTCAGTGACCCCAGTAGCCTTGCCATCTTGCTCTACGATCTGCTCTACCTTAAGTTTTGCGGATTGCAGTTTCTTACTGCAATGTTCCTTAAGCTGCTGGCCTCGAGCATAAAATCCCATTGCCGCATCCAACTCAATGTTGCCATTTTCTAATGCTTTAACAATTCCTTCTAGCTCTTGCAGCGCCTGTTCAAAACTTAATTCCTCTACTGACTTTGCGCCAGCAAGATTTTGCTCACTCATGATTTGCAACCCGTATTCAATTGTGATAAACAATATAGCATAGTTACTTGTAATATGGAAACGTGGAAAATGGATGCCAGAATTTTTAAACCTGCAAAATCGGCAATGCAATCTGGCGTTGCTAGCACTAAAGGGTGGGTGCTTCAATTTGTGCCTCAACAGCACAAGACTATTGAGCCTATTATGGGATGGACATCAGAACGCGACACACGCGCATCACAAGTAGCTTTGGCCTTCGACACTTTAGAGGAAGCTATAAATTATGCTGAGCGCCAAGAGTTGAAATTTGAAGTTATACATCCTCACCAACGGCGCCCCATAAGCGGCAAGTCATATAGTGAAAATTTTAAATACACCAAAGTAGAGTGAACATGAGTAAGTCATCAGATTACAAAACCATATTGAGTCAGAAGCTGACAAAACTGCAGCAGTTTCTGTTATTGTCCAAGTACAAACAATATATCCTAACATCGAATTTAAACCATGGAGAATTAATGGTTGAGGTCGAAACTGATATAATACAGAAGTTCATAGTGTTTTTACGCGATCATGTGCAGTGTCGCTTTGAAATTTTAGTTAGCATTTGCGGTGCAGACTACCCCGAACGCCCGAGACGCTTTGAGGTGATATACCACCTTCTGAGCCTTACTCACAACCTACGTATTAGAGTAAAGACCCAAGCTGACGCAGAAGCGGTGATACCTAGCCTTGTTTCAGTTTATAATGCTGCTGGTTGGTATGAGCGCGAAACTTGGGATATGTATGGTATTATGTTTGGTGGTAATCCAGATTTAAGACGTATACTGACAGACTATGGTTTTGAGGGATATCCTTTGCGTAAAGACTTTCCGCTTACCGGCAATGTTGAAGTACGTTATGATACTGAAGCACAGAAGGTGGTATACGAGCCTGTTAAATTAACGCAGGCATTTCGTAATTTCGATGCAATGAGCCCATGGGAAGGTGTTGACTACGTACTGCCTGGCGATGAAAAAGTGCAGAAAAATGGCTAAAAGATGGTTAGTACAAAGCTGGAATAAACTGTTGGTCCATCTAAAAGGGCACACTCCCTCTGACCTTCTGCTGCCCGTAAGTCAGGGGAATTTAAGTAAAAACCCGTATTGGCGCGTAATGCGTGGAGATAAACTTGCAGGCTTTCTACTACTACTTCTACCAGTTTTATGGAGCATCGCATTTTTTAGCTATACCTGGTGGCAAATATTAGTATGGTCCCTATTCTTTGCAGTAGGTACCTTTATGATTCGCAGTGCTGGCTGCGTAATCAATGATATGATGGATTATCAGTTAGATAAGAAAGTAAGCAGAACAGCTACTAGACCACTAGCTGCTGGCGAGCTTTCACTACAACAAGCAACAAAATTATTAGCAGCTTTGCTTGCTACAGCTTTTGCTTTTCTCTGCATACTGCCTTGGACTGCATTTTTTATTGGATTGCTGACTATAATTCCAATAACACTATACCCCTTGATGAAACGCTTTACTAACTACCCACAAGTGTTTTTAGGCTTCACTTACAACCTTGGCATCTTTACTGCCTGGCTTACCATTGGCAGGCATTCAATTTACGCTCCTTTCCTGCTTTATATATGCGCAGTATTATGGACTATAGGATACGATACTGTTTATGCTCATCAAGATAAAAAAGACGATGCTACAGTTGGAATTGGCTCTATGGCCCTGGCACTCGGTGGACGCACCAAAGAGGTAGTATGGCGTATGTATTTTGTGTTAATAAGTGGATTGGCGGTTGTTGGCCTCAACACCAATATGGGTATATTGTTCTACCTTGGTATATTGCTGGCACTATACCAATTAAATTGGCAGATAGAAGGGCTCGATATAGACGATGCCAAAGATTGCCAGCGTAGGTTTAGATCTAATATCGACTTTGGCATCATTGTCTTACTTGCAATATTACTAGGGCGTCTAGCTTGATACTTGGTATTATTCCTGTAAGTCCACCTTATGCTCAAGCTCATCATCTTTTGAAATATGCTTTTTTGTAGAGTGGATATACTCTGTAGCTGCTGAAGTAGGCTGAATAGGGGTAACTTTTTCTGTTGGCTCTACCGAACCTTTGTTACGCGCAGACCGAGTACCCGAGCTATATAGCACTGCTTTTCCTGCCCTAGGGTTGCTAATAATAATCATTATTTCACCATACTACATGTCACATTAGATATTATTCGACAATATGATTAATATTTCGTTAAAAATATTGCAAAAGTCTACATTACCTTATGCAACCGCTCTAATACTTCCTGGCGGCCAAGAATGAGCATTATCTCTAGTATGCTTGGTGAGGCGAAAGTTCCCAACAGAGCAGCACGCAGTGTCTGCATAATCTGCGCAGGCTTACATTGGCAGGCTGCAGCTGCAACCTTAAAAGCAGCGCTCAAATTATCTTTATCCCATTTATCTATCCCACTGAGTGCGGTTTGTAGCTCAGCAAGCAATGCTTGAGTATGCTCAGCAGCCATAATTTGCTGCGATTGAATATCGGGCTCTGATTGCCTCTTACGTAGGATTGCTGCACTTTCTACCAACTCTAAGATAGTGTGTGCACGCTCTTTTAGAAGCGGCGTGGCTTGAAGTATGCGTTGCTCTAGCTCATCTGCAACTTGCATATGGTTGCATATCAATGCAGCAAGCTCGGTATCAGATTTTTGTCTAAGATAATGGGCATTAATATGCTGTAGCTTGTCCCAATCGAAGCGAGCAGGAGATTTATTAACCGCAGTAATATCAAATAACTCAATGGCCTGAGCACTAGACATAATCTCCAGATCTCCATGGCTCCATCCTAGGCGTAGCAGATAGTTGCAGATTGCCTCAGGCAGATAGCCCATCTCACGGTAAGCATCGACACCAAGCGCACCATGTCGCTTTGATAGCTTACCCCCATCAGGGCCATGGATTAATGGAATATGGGCATAGCGCGGTTGCTGCCACCCCATAGCATCATATATCTGATTTTGACGAAAAGTGTTAGTTAAATGGTCATCCCCTCGAATCACATAATTGACCCCCATGTCATGATCATCTACCACCACCGCTAGCATATATGTAGGTGTACCGTCGGCACGCAATAGCACCATATCATCTAGTTCGGCATTCTGCACACTAACAGTGCCATATACTGCATCTTGCACCACACTCGTTCCTTCCAGGGGAGCTTTAAGTCGCACTACAGGTGAAGCATTACTAGAAGACGAGTTATTGCGCCATGGGCTTTGAAATTTCTTATGCGGGTGCTTAGCTCGGAACTCCTCTAACTCAGCTTGAGTAGCATAACAGTAGTAAGCATGCCCAGCTTTAACCATCTCGGATGCTACTTCACGGTGACGCTCTTCTTGAGCAGATTGCAATACAACTTCACCATCCCAGTTCAAGCCTAGCCAATTCATACCACTGAAGATTGCATCGATAGCAGCTTGGGTAGAGCGAGCTCGATCAGTATCTTCAATGCGCAGGTAGAACTTTCCCCCATGATGCCTGGTATATAACCAATTAAATAGGGCAGTACGTGCACTACCAATGTGCAAGAATCCCGTAGGAGATGGAGCAAATCTGGTTACTAATGTCATTGTACATTCCTTAAGTTACCTTATGCTAGCTAACATGCCAGTAAAAGTAGTTATATTTTCGGTACAACAACCATGAATATTTGTCGTCCTTCAAACCTAGGTTCTAACTCAATTTTCGCGTAATCTTCTAAATCAAGTTTAATACGAGCCATCAAGGCGAAGCCTATTTCATTATGCGTAATTTCGCGTCCTCGGAACATCAGAGAAATACGCACCTTGTTGCCCTCTTTCACAAATTTCTGAATGTTGCGCAGCTTGACTTGATAGTCTCCATCAGCAATATTAGGACGTACCTTAATCTCCTTAGTTTCGACTATTTTCTGCTTACGCTTTGCTTCCTGTGCGCGCTTCTGCAATTCGTACTTATATTTGCCATAGTCCATAATCTTACAGACTGGTGGTGCTGCACTTGGAGAAATTTCCACTAGATCAAGTCCCGCATCTTGCGCCTTCCTGATTCCTTCTACTACAGAAGTCACTCCCAACATCTCACCTTCGCTTCCGATGAGTCGAACTTCGCGCGCTGTAATCTGCGCGTTAACCCGAATACTTAGTTTTAAATCCTTACTTATGTCTTACTCCATTATTTTATTAATATTAAAGTGTCTAGCATGGTGCTTTCACCATATCGCTAAGTCTAGCAACAAACTCGTCTAGTGCAAGTACCTCCTGTGCCTGAGTGCCCAATTTGCGCAGCGATATTTTTTTCTCTGCTCGCTCGTTGCGTCCCAACACAACAATAAGAGGCGCTTTTGCCAGAAAATGATGCCGTATTTTATAGTTTATAGTATCATTTTCAAGGTCTAACTCTACGCGAGCACCAATCTTGCGTAATTGATCTGCTACATCGTGAGCATAATCCTGCACATCATCTGTAATGCTTGCCACTACAACTTGGGTAGGTGCAAGCCATAACGGTAGATGCCCAGAAGTGTGCTCCAATAGAACTCCTATGAAGCGCTCTAAAGAGCCAAATAGCGCACGATGTATCATAACAGGGTGATGTTTATTGCCATCTTCGGCAGTATAGTATGCACCAAAACGTAGGGGCAAATTGAAATCTACCTGGATGGTGCCCATCTGCCAGTCACGGCCTATGGCATCCTTAATCGCGAACTCAATTTTCGGCCCATAAAAGGCACCTTCTCCAGGACTTACCGTATATTCCAGTCCTGCCGCTTCAATTGCATGACGCAGCGCCTCCTCTGCTTTATCCCATATTTCATCAGATCCAATACGCTTTTCAGGGCGGGTTGATAGTTTGATATGCACTGGATCAAAACCGAAGTCACGGTATATTGCCAACGCCAATTCACACATCAATACACATTCTTGTGTAGTTTGAGCATTGGTGCAGAAGATATGAGCATCATCCTGAGTAAATGCCCGTACACGCATTAGGCCATGTAGCGCTCCTGAAGGCTCATAGCGGTGTACTTTACCATACTCTGATACACGCATAGGTAAGTCCCTGTAGCTTACTGTTCCAGAGTTAAATACTTGTACGCCTCCAGGGCAGTTCATTGGTTTGATGGCATATGTTCTACCATCATTACCAGCAGTAGCAGAGAACATATTTTCTGCAAACTTTTCAGCATGACCAGAAGTGACCCATATAGAGTAATCAAGCAGCTCTGGTGTGCTAATTTCGGTGTAATTATACTGCGCACAACGACGACGCATATAGTTAATAAGTGTTTGAAAAACATGCCAGCCTTTTGTATGCCAAAATACAGCACCTGGGGCCTCCTCTTGGAAGTGGAATAAATTCATCTCACGCCCTAGCTTGCGATGATCACGCTTTTCTGCCTCTTCTAGCATAGTGAGATAATTCTTAAGCTGAGCTTCCGTAGCCCATGCCGTACCATAAATTCGCTGCAGCATCTTGTTGCGGCTATCGCCACGCCAATAAGCACCTGCTACTTTCATTAGCTTTAAAGCTTTAACAAAACCGGTAAAAGGAGCATGGGGACCTCTACATAAGTCTGCAAATTCCCCATGGCTGTATATACTCAGCTCTTCACCCTCAGGTATACTTTGAATAATTTCTACCTTATAGCTTTCCCCAAGCTTTGTAAAATAACCTATCGCTTCGCTGCGACTCATTACCTGGCGCTTAATTGGAATATTAGCCGCTACAATTTGGCGCATTCTCTCTTCAATTTTGGCGAGGTCATCAGGAGTAAAAGGGGCATCACGCACAAAATCATAATAGAATCCATTTTCAATTGTTGGGCCAATTGTTACTTGCACGTCTGGATATAATTCTTTTACTGCCTGCGCTAGGATATGAGCGGCATCATGACGTATAATCTCAATACCTTCCGTGCTTGCAGCAGTTATAATTTCTACTACAGCATTATTCGGCAATAGGCGTGATAGGTCCCAAAGCTCTTTATTAACTCGAGCTGCAACCGAATTTTTAGCTAAGCTTGGGCTAATTGCAGATGCTAATTCCATACCGGTTATAGCCGTGGCAAAGCTTCTAACCTGCCCGTCTGGTAGAGTAATATTTATGTTGCTCATTAAGCAGTCTCGTTCGGTACTTTTAACATGTATGGATGTATACACCAAAATTCTCAGTCGGTACAGTACAAACTGTAGCTATTATTTGTATGACACCAGGCTAGTTACTAAACTCACTAAAATGTAAGCCTTATACCTGTCAACCCTACATATCCTTTATTGGCTACAGGCTCTTGTGCGCTACGAAAATGGAAACCAGTCAACTCAGCAAACGGCAGCAAACCTGGAGCTACTAAATATTGCACACCAGCTGAGGCCGCACGGAACTTGTTATAAGAGCTATCCGCAAAGTATGGTAGACTCATTGGGGTACCACTGGCAATATTAATAAACTGGGATCCTACTGCTTCTAAGCCACCTGCACGCTTGGATTGCATATATGTCAGGCTATAGCCTAGCTTTTCTTGTTGCCTTGAAGCCATCAAAGTCCAATAAGATGAGCCTTGCTTGCTGCCTGCGAATGGTTGGCGGTAGGTGCCAGTTTTTCCCCAGTTACCATAGCTTGCACCAATGGCATAACTATCATAAGACAAGATAAGCCCTAATTCATAAGCACGCAGATCACGTATATCTTTAATACCGTTGTAGCGCTTAGCTTTCCCTATTTCGCCTGCGAGATTAACGGTCGTAGTCAAGCCTGCCATTTTATGCTTATACTGCATGCCTCCACTTATGATGTTTTTAAAGGTGGAACGATATCCCAAAGCGGCACGCTTGGAATCTACTGCACCTTCTTCCATTGGGGCCGCTCCTTTTATGGTGCCGGTACTGTCTAAATCAGGTATATAACTTACACCTATGGTCCAGTCCTCTAAAGGCTTAGTATAGTAGGTAAGTTTGGGCGCATCAGAGTAAGAAAAACCTGAATAATTCGAAGGTAAGTTTGGGCTAGCTAAGTAGCGGAAACCAACTAACCCAGAAAATGGCACACTGCCTGGTAATCCTAGGGCGGTTAAGTCTATATATGACACATCATTTATCCACTTAACCCAATACCCATCTACACCATATGCTGCTTTGGCATAAGTGCTAATATCCATTTCAAACATTGCGCCAGCACCGGGGTAGTTCCCCCCTTCTATGCGGCCAAACTTATTGCTTTGAATAAAGAGCATAGTCTTGTCAGCAATACTGTCTTCGTCATTGGTAGCATCTGAGGTATCAGCATGTAGCCTAATCAAACCACCATATTCCAAGCCGTTCTCTGAAGTACCGTGCACCGCTACATCTAACTTTGTATCGTTGACAAAGGCGCGATTTATAAGCTTATCGGAAACAACATAAGAAGGTCCTACAAAACTATATTTTCTACTATAAAGCGTCGGCTGATGAACCCCGCCTGCAAATAGATTCATACGTCCATTTAAATTCACTGTAACAGAGCCAAGAGCGGGCTTTGCTTCTTTATGCTTAGACTCTGTTGGTTGCGCTGCTTGATTAGCTTGAGCTGGTAACACTACGTAAAAACATAACAATGCTATTAAGATCTTGCTATTACTCACTAAGTACCTCTTTCTATTCTTTGCCCAAGGAGTGTTAGCAACAAATTAACTACGTTGCAAGAACAACATGCCTCCTGCTCTTGTGTTTTAATAAACAGAGTTTAGAAAGAGGGCAAAGTTGTAGCAAGCTATTTAGCACATTTTCTTGCCGTTAGGCACCTTAGGATCAACTGTAATAAGGCAAATGCCACCTTTTTCATCTGCGAATCCGACTAAAAGAAACTGGGATGTAAAGCCTGCTATATTTTTCTCGCCCAAATTAACGCATCCCACAATAGATCGTCTTAAAAGAGACTCTTTAGTATAATGCACTGTCACTTGGGCAGAAGTTTGTAAAATTCCGATATCCGTTCCAAAATCAGCCCATACTTTATAGGCTGGCTTTTTGGCTCTTTGAAATTCCTCAACCTTTACAATAGTGCCAGAACGTAGGTCAACACGCTCAAAATCTTCATAAGTTATTGTCATTTTAGCTTCTCTTATTATCAAATGCTTTTCCTATAATCTGCAATAGCTCCTTATGACTTAAAGCAAAGTCAGAATCTAGCCACAATTGCTTAGCCTCATCTAGCGCTGCTCCCACTTCTTTTCGCTGCAAGCCCATACGTAGAAAGTCATGACCGGATAAAGGGAATTTTTGTACCTCATATTTTTGCGATAACTCCCTTAGCTCCTCCATCTTAGTATATTCCTGCCTTGTGTTGAGTAACATAACATAATGCATATACATGATTGGTCCTAATAGGTGTAGCTGCCGTTTATGTATATTGAGCGGTGCATCCAAGTGTTGCAGTGGGTAATGCGATAAATCTGTGCATAATAAGTCAAGAACTCGCCGCTCTTTATTGCTAAGGCGCCAGCTACTTGCCACATTTTGTGCCATATGCCCAGGATTTGTATCAAAGCGTAGAAGAGCTGCGAGATTAGCAAGAGGGTCACTACCAAATTTTATAGGGTGTAGATCCTCAATCAATATATCGTTGAGACCAATATGACGCACTATTTTATGTTTGAACATCAATTCCAAAGCTAGCTTCGCATAAGGGTTTGTCAGTAGCTTTAGCATCTCATTACGTATGCGCTCATGTGATAATTGCTGCATAAGCGGCGCCAGCCTTAGCGCAGCTTGAAGACTAGCTTGATCTAACTGACCCCCACCCAGATATGAATATAGGCGAAAATATCTGAGTATGCGCAATGCATCTTCTTCTATACGCTGTGCTGGGTCCCCTACAAAACGTACCAGTAAGCGCTCAATATCTACCAACCCTTCGCAGTAATCGTAAATATTGCCATCCATATCCATAAACATAGAATTGATAGTAAAATCACGCCGTTTAGCATCTTCCTCCCAATGATCAGTAAATTCAACCTTCGCCCTACGCCCATCACAAGCAACGTCGCGGCGTAACGTAGTAATTTCACATGTCAAATTAGGGCCATAAATCCCAGTAATTGTACCATGCTGCAATCCAGTAGGTATGGCTTTCATGCCGTGTTCTTGTAAGATTCGCTGCACGACTTCAGGCTGTAAAGTAGTAGCAAGATCAATGTCTGTACCCTGCCGATTTAGCAAAATATCTCGTACTGTTCCCCCGACAACACGCGTACACTCATTACCACCTAGTATCTCTACTAACCGTTCTAACTGTGATTGCAAAAACCATTTTGGAATATTGATACGCATTGATTATATGATTTAACATGGATTGCAGTTTTAGGCATATCATAAAATGCTAGCCAACACACTTAAAATTGCTCCTTTATCAACTTAAGGGCTAGTTCTGAAGCTTCTGCTGTAGTACAGCATTAACGGCTGCAGGATTAGCTTTACCTTGTGAGAGCTTCATAATTTGGCCTACAAAGAAGCCGAAAAGCTTGGTCTTACCGCTGCGGTAATCAGCTACTTCTATAGGATGTGCAACCATCACTTGGTCCACTAATCTTTCAATTGCGCCATTATCAGTAACCTGTATTAATCCCTCGTGCTCAATAATTACATTTGGATCCTCGCCAGTTTCAAACATTATCTCAAATACTTGCTTGGCGAGCTTGCCAGAGATAGTATCGTCTTCAATTAAATTGACGAGCTTAGCTAGCTGTTTTGCACTAACGGGAGACTGCTCTATGCCCAAGCTTTGCTTGTTAAGCTTACCAAATAACTCAGCACTAATCCAATTTGCTGCCAACTTAGGATCGCAACTAGCTACTACTAATTCAAAATATTGAGCTACAGCTTTATCTGCTACCAAAACCGCAGCATCGTATGCCGATAGCCCTAACTGGCTTATATATCTTTGCTTCTTCTGATCCGGTAGCTCCGGTAGGCTAGTGCGAATATTCTCAACATATTCTTCAGTTAAAACAATCGGTAGCAAATCCGGGTCTGGGAAATAACGGTAATCTCGTGCATCTTCTTTGGAGCGCAATGCACGTGTATGACCAGAACTAGCATCAAAAAGCCTGGTCTCTTGGAAAATCTGTCCCCCGCTTTCCAATGCTCCGATTTGCCTTTCTACTTCATAATCAACCGCACGCATTAAATTGCGTATGGAATTAACGTTTTTGATTTCAACTCTATTGCCTAATGTGGTGCTACCATTACGCCTTACCGAGACATTAGCATCACAACGCATTGAGCCTTTTTCCATATCTCCATC
>JANPII010000091.1:0-9229 GCA_031424915.1 Pseudomonadota bacterium | reverse complement strand
CTCCTTGTACTGTTTTAGCTGAGAGTTGGTATTATATTGTTTGCTGGTCGTATAAAATAAAAGTTGCGCCACGACAGACGCAACTTCTTCTATATACAGAAATATTGAAATAAGATTCAGATATAAGCCGTGCATTACTTCCTTAGCTCCAACTTGCCGATAATTGTCTGATAACGCTCTAAGTCATTGCGCTTCAGATAGTTCAGTAAGCTACGTCTTTGGTTCACCAATACAAGTAGCCCTCTTCTTGATTGAAAATCCTTGGGATTAATCTGAAAATGTGTGGTTAGATTTGAAATTCTTTCTGTAAGAATCGCGCATTGCACTTCAACAGAGCCAGTATCAGCAGCAGCACGTGCAAATTTCTTTATTAAATTTTGTTTTGTTTCTTGAGTAATCGACATCTGTCTCTCCTATAAATTCAACACCTTAAGTGGTTGCAGTAAACCAGATTCAGCACGACAGATTGCAATAAGATCATCGCCATACATGGCTGCAATCAATGCACCTTCTTCCACTTCTGATTCCGCCATAGAGACTTTTCTGCCCTGTTTTAAATGATGTGACGCAAGGTCACCCACCTGCTGCACTAAGATGTCGTCCAGCACAGCATTTACAGGCATTAAGAATTGTCGCAACGCACCGATGCGGTCATTATGCAACATTTCAGATAAAGATGCTAGTGAAATCGTCGCATCTAGCAAAAATTTTCCAAGTCGTAATCGTCTCAGCTGAGATACATAATCATAAGTACGCAGTTTAGAAGCAATATCTCTGGCAATAGCTCGTACATATGTGCCCTTACTGCAAGAGGTATAAAAATATGTCTTATTAACATTATGTTTAAGTAGCTTTAGCTCCTCGATATGTATAGGCCTAGACTGTAGGGGAACTTTTTGCCCTGTTCGTGCAAAGAAGTAGGCACGTTTGCCATTTATTTTAATTGCCGAAAATTGCGGAGGTTCCTGTTGGCTATTGCCTAAAAAACATGGAAGAACAGCCTCTATCTCCTCTTGTATGGGAATCTTAGTAGAAGTTTTTACAACTTCTCCTGTAATATCTAAGGTATCACGGTCTTCTCCCCAGCATACTTCAAATTCATAACTCTTATCTGCAGTAATAATATAAGGTATAAGTTTTGTGGCTTCTCCTATCGCTACTAATAATATTCCAGTAGCAAAAGGATCAAGAGTACCGGCATGTCCGATTTTCCCAGGAGCAAAATGTTTTTTGATATGATTAAGGGCAGCAGCAGAGCTTAAACCTTCTGGTTTGTCAATCAACAACCAGCCGTGAACGAGATTTGTCATAGTACTAAAAAAATAATTGCTTGCAAAGTTCCTCCATTGTTGCAAAAATCCCGTATAAATTCAAATCTAAAATAGAGGTGCGTATGAAAGTAGACAGAGTAAAGGCTTTGGAGGCGGCAATAAGTCAAATTACAAAGGCTCACGGGAATGGAGCAATTATGAAGCTAAGTGAGCGTCAAGTGGTGGAAATTGAGTCAAGCTCCACTGGTTCGCTTGGCTTAGACCTAGCGCTTGGGGTTGGAGGTCTACCCAGGGGACGTGTGGTAGAGATATTTGGCCCTGAAAGTTCAGGTAAGACAACTTTGACATTGCATTGTATTGCCGAAGCTCAAAAAAAAGGTGGGACATGTGCTTTTATAGATGTGGAGCATGCTCTTGATCCTTCGTATGCTAGTAAAATTGGGGTAAAGGTTGAGGATTTAATAATATCCCAACCTGATACTGGTGAACAAGCGTTGGAAATTGCTGATACTTTAGTGCGCTCTGGAGCGGTGGATATAATTGTAGTGGATAGTGTTGCTGCTTTGGTACCAAAAGCGGAAATTGAAGGTGAGATGGGGGATAGCCATGTCGGCTTGCAAGCTCGATTGATGAGCCAGGCATTACGTAAGCTGACTGCTAGCGTTTCTCGCTCTAACTGCATACTTATCTTTATTAACCAGATTAGAATGAAAATAGGCGTGATGTTCGGCAACCCTGAAACTACCACTGGGGGTAATGCTCTTAAATTCTATGCTTCTGTACGTATAGACATTCGCCGTATTGGCTCCATTAAGGAAAAAGACGATGTCATCGGAAGCCAGACTCGGGTGAAGGTAGTCAAGAACAAGGTGGCTCCACCATTTAAGGTAGTAGAATTTGATATTATGTATATTCAATCGGGTGAAGTGGGAATCTCTAAAGTGGGTGAGATTGTAGATTTAGGAGTGGCGATTGAGCTCATTGAGAAGTCCGGCTCGTGGTTCTCATATAAAGGTGAAAAGATTGGTCAAGGCCGTGAAAATGCTAAACGCTATTTGCGCCAAAATCCTAATGTGGCCGATGAGATTGAGCAACAAATCAGAGCTAGCAATAAGTTAGCTACTGCCTTGGTTAATGCTGCACCAGCTAATGCTAGTAATGCTGGTAATGCTGGTAATACTAGCAGTGAAAGTATTAATGATGCAGTAGGATTATAGAGACACTCATTCGTGAATAGCACATATATGTCTAAAGACTCCGACTTTGATGGGAAATATGTTACCACTGCGGAAGAGCTATCCGTATGCTGTGCCTTATTGGCTGATGATACTTACATAACGGTAGATACAGAATTTAGTCGCCAGGGCAGTTATTACCCTATATTATCACTTATTCAAGTTGGGGGATCTAAGGTAGCCTTTGCCGTAGATATTTTAGCGATAGAGGTAACTGATCTTAAGCCTCTATTTATGATCTTGACTGACCCTACTCGTTGTAAAGTTTTTCATGCAGCACGTCAGGATTTGGAGGCGCTGTATTATAATTTTGGTATTGTAACAAATAATGTGTTTGACACCCAAATAGCACTACAGTTTTGTGGATTTAGCGAGCCACCAAGCTATGAGACTATGGTAAGGCGCTATTTGCATTACAACATTACTAAGGAGATGCAGTTTTCTGATTGGATGCGGCGACCCTTAAGCAAAGAGCAACTAAATTATGCTATTGCAGATGTAGTATATATGCATCGTATTTATCCTATAATAAAGAGCCAGCTAGAGGCTAGCAATAAGATGGAATGGGTGCTTACGGAGTGTGCAGAACTGGTTGTTTTAGCATCTGCTGTAACTGATACTGTAGAACTGCTACGTAAGATAACGTTACACAGTACTCGCACTGAGCTAGTGGTGAGAGTTTATCGTTTGTTACAATGGCGCGAACAGCAGGCAGTGCAGCTGAATTTAGCAAGACCGCTGATTTTGGCTGATGATGCACTAATACGGCTATCCAAGCAGCCTGCACTTCGCCCTCATAATAAAGAAACATATAAAAAATTGGCAGGGCGTTATAAAATACCACAGTCCGCACTTTCGGATGTGTTGGATGCTATGCCTAGCTTATATGATGAGGCTACGGCTCAAGAAACAGAGATTGCGTCTACTATCATATCAGATGAAAGACAGCTAGTAAAAAATAGCCTCTTTCAGCTACTTAAAACTAAGCTAGTAGCCACTGCGGCGGAAGCTGGTATTGCAGAAAAACTAATAGCCAATCAGAGTGAGTTGCTGCGCCTTACACACTCCAGGCCTTCAAAATTGGAAAGTGGATGGCGGTATGAATTGTTTGGTCGTATGGCTGTTGCACTCCGCTGTGATAATAGTGTTATACCAACTCTCAGCTAAAAGATTACAGCGTCGCTCCTTGTACTGTTTTAGCTGAGAGTTGGTATTACTCTGCTGGAAAGTGAACCAGTGTGATAGTTGAGATTGGGACACAATTAAGTGTTACTTCAGCCCAAGGATCTATTCACGCGAGTGGTGTAAACTTCAGGATTTCAGCAAAGTGTTTATGACACGCGGCTTTGCGCGTGGCATACATAAATAAGCGCGCCCCGCAAGCCCCCCTACAGGGGGGCGCTGCAAGGCCTAAGGCCTTGCGTACAACACTTTGCTAAAACCCTGAACTTGACTCCACTTTCCTGAGCAGATACCAGCTAAATACCAAAGCCGCTATTTCTCTAAATACCCCTGCAGTATTGCGTAATATAGCTCTTCTAGAATATATAGGTCGGACAATAAAATATGCTCATCAACTTTATGGGCCATGGCATTACACGCCCCGAGTTCTAGGGTTTCGCAATGTTGATGAATGAAACGTGCATCGGAGGTACCTCCGGATGTACTACACTGCGGGGTAAAGCCCAAAACTTTGTGCACTGCTTCTTCAGATATCTTACGTAAGCGACCTGCTTTTGAGATAAAGGCATCGGCATTAGATTGCATGTGTAATTCATATTGATGGCTGTGCTGTTGGCAAATTCTATGCACCCAAGAAAGAAGACTAGCAGCGGTATGCAAATTATTAAAACGGATGTTAAACCGTGCTTGTGCACAAGAAGGTATAACATTTGAGGCTGAATTACCTACATCTATTGAAGTAATTTCTAAATTACTGCTAGAAAACATCTCTGTGCCTTTATCTAATGTAGTGTGATCTAGCGCATGTAATATAGCCAGCAATTTTGAAATTGGGTTGTTTGCTAGATCCGGGTAGGCTACGTGTCCTTGCATTCCATGGACGGTAAGAGTAAAATTAGCACTACCGCGTCGACCGACCTTTATTGTATCTCCCACTTTATGCTGGCTAGTAGGTTCTCCAACTAGGCAAGCGCTTAAGTGTTCCCCTTGTGATTTTAACCAATCTAGCATTTTAACTGTGCCATTGATGGCTGCGCCTTCTTCATCGCCTGTTATAAGCAAGCTGATGCTACCGTTTAAGGTATGTGTAGCTAAGTAGTGCTTTACAGCACCAATAAAGGCGGCGATTGCCCCTTTCATATCCACTGTTCCACGTCCATATATTCTTTGCTCAACGATATTACCGCCAAAAGGAGGTTGCGACCATAAGGCAATATCTCCAGGTGGAACAACATCTACGTGTCCTGCGAAACATAAGTTGGGCTCGGTTGTGCCAAGCCTTGCATACATGTTGAGTACAGGATCTTGGCCGGGTTCTTCAAATTTTATAATGTGACAAGTAAAGCCAAGGGCAGAGAGTACAGATTCTATTTCATCCATTATCCCTGCATCTTGAGGAGTAATGCTAGGGTAACTCAACCACAGCTGCAATAGCTGTAATGTATACCATTGATTTGGGTGTTTTATCATTGTAGTCCATCCCAACGTTCCACTAAGCCTGCATCTATACCAAAAAGGTCAAGGATGCGTCCGAGTTGATGGTCTACCATTTGCTCTATGGTTTGAGCTTTAGTATAAAATGTAGTAACTGTAGGGGCTATGATGGCCCCCATCAACGTTGCTTGTTCCATGGTACGAATATGTCCCAAATGCAGAGGAGTCTCGCGAAACATTAGCACTAGCTTGCGTCGGTCTTTAAGAATGACATCAGCGGCCCGAGAGATTAGGGAGTGGGTGACGCCTGTAGTAATCTCGGACATAGTTTTGACGGTGCAGGGTGCGATAATCATGCCTGAAGTAATAAAAGAGCCACTAGCAATGCTTGCACTAATGTCATTATTATGATGATAGTGGGCAGCTAGGCTAATTACATGATCTAGGGTATATCCAGTTTCATATTCTATTGCAATCTTACCAGCTTTAGTGACTATAAGGTGCGTTTCAATCCCTAAATCACGTAGTATCTCAAGCAAACGTATGCCATATATAGCGCCACTTGCCCCGCTAATACCAATAATAAGTCGTGTTGTCATTTATCCTCATAGTTGTGGAGCTGGTACTCCATTATGCATCAGTATCAGTGCTATTTATAGATAGCACTCTACCGGTTATTGGGTATCTCCAATCACGATCAAAACTTCGAGTAGTGATTTTTGGGCCTAAAGCTGCTTGCCTGCGCTTAAACTCCGCGCGATATAATAACGCTTTAACTTTTGCGACTATAGCTTGATCAATATCACTAGCTAACTCTGTCCCTTCAATAAGATAGGATAAGATATGGTCTAAAATTGGGTAGGGAGGTAAGGAATCCTCATCGCGCTGATTATAGCGTAATTCCGCAGTAGGTGCCTTCACTAACATATTTGTAGGGATTGGAGCAATAACGCCTTTGCTACCTATAGGTATTGCGGTATTCCTCCACTTTGCCAAAGCGTATACTTGGGTTTTATATATATCTTTAATAGGTGCAAATGCTCCGCACATATCTCCATATAAAGTAGCGTAACCGACAGCATATTCCGACTTATTGCCTGTAGCTAGTAATAGTTCATTATATTTATTAGATAAAGCCATAAGCAGTAAGCCACGCAAACGTGCCTGTATGTTTTCTTCAGTAGTGTCTGGTTGATATTCTGTAAATAAAGGTGCTAATTGAGCAAGGATTGAATGGTGAAGTTCAGTAATGCTAAGAGTATGATGTTGGCAGGGCAAACGTTGTAATAACTTATGTGCATCTTCGTCACTGGCGCCAGAGGTGAATTCTGAAGGCAACATCACTAAACGTACATTCTCTACCCCTAAAGCATCAGCAGCAATTGTTGCTACTATCGCTGAATCAATGCCGCCCGATAACCCTAGCAGCACTTTGTGAAACCCATTTTTATATACATAGTCTTGCAAACCACTCATTACAGCTTGGTATATATCTGAGTGATCATTTGGGGGCAGGGACAAGGAGCTATTATTATTTCTTAGATTAATAGTAACAAGATCTTCTTGCCAGGTGGGTGCTACTGTACACAGCTTTGCTTTGCCATCTATAGCAAAGCTTGCTCCGTCAAATACTAATTCATCCTGTCCCCCTACTACATTGGCATATACCAAAGGGATTTTGTGCACTTCTGTCCATCGTTGAGCAAGTGCCAAACGTTCTGAGCGCTTGCCTAATTCATATGGTGAGGCATTAAGTACAATGAATATATCTGATTGTTTCTCGGCAAGCTGTGCTGGTACATCGGCAAACCACATGTCCTCGCAAATCATCACTCCCAGCTTTAAATTATGGAAGTTGAGAGGGACTACTGACTCAAGAGGAAAAGATTCAAAATAGCGTTGTTCATCAAATACTCCGTAATTCGGCAGATGATGTTTATAGCATCGACCAGCCTCTTGGCCACTTACAAATAGAACTGCGGCATTATATGGCTTTATGTGTTTTCCCGAAGGCCAGAGTGGCATGCCAACCAATAGACCTGTATGATTGTGTGCAGTTATGGTTGCGAGTTCAGCAAGTAAGGATGTTTGTAGTGCCGGCAAGTGCGGGTCATATAGTAAATCTTCGGGAGGATAGCCTATAGTAGTAAGTTCAGGGAAAATTATCAAATCAGCCTTTTCTTTTGCTGCTTTTAAATAGTAATTTTTAATTTTCTGTATATTGCCTACAATATCGCCTACTGTCATATTCACTTGAGCTACCATGATGTGTAAATCTAGGATAGCTCTACTATTCTCACTCAACTTCGCCTCTTTTCATAGTTTGACTATATTTGCCCAATCCTATAATATGAGCTTACTGTCTATATCACTAATGATCTAATATTATGAGTAAAAAAGCAATATCAGGAAGCGTAAAAAAGGTTATTGCTAATAACAAACGTGCCTATTTTGATTACTTTATTGAAGAGGAGTTAGAGGCGGGTATAGTGTTGACTGGGACTGAGGTCAAATCTCTTAGAAATGGCAAAGCTAGTATTGTAGAGGCGCATGTAGAGGAGATAAAGGGTGAGCTATATGTAACTGGCTTGTTTATTCCTGAATATGATCAAGCTCACCAATTTAACCATCACCCTAGGCGTCCCCGTAAATTATTGCTGCGAGCTAGAGAAATCCGGCGTATCATGGGGTTGATCCAACGTAAGGGTTACACATCAGTGCCGCTGCAATTGTACTTTAACCATAAGAACAAAGCTAAAGTAGAGATTGGACTAGCCAAAGGTAAGAAGCTACATGATAAGCGCGAAACTATTAAGCAACGTGATTGGGAGCGCGAAAAGAGCCGCACTATCAAAGAAAGTAAATAGGCGATACATCAAAGCCATATAAGCTATCTAGTAGATCTTGGCTTATATCTTGATTTGAGCTCTGCCAATCTGTAGTTAAATATTGCAAGCGGTAAGCATCAATACATTGCTGTGTAATTATATCCATATCGCCTGTTTGTGAGCACTGTGTAAAACCCACTTCGAGTAATTTAGATTGAACAAATTGTATAGAGCTGGGGCTAAGCGGTGTGACGGGAGCAGGTTTGGGTTGGGGCAAATAGCCAAGGCCATTTTCATATAGCGCTTGCCAGAAAAAAAGCGGGCCGGGGTCGGTTTTGCGGCCTACAGCGATGGTACTATGAGCTAGTATAGAAGTAGTAGGAATTCCATACCTCTGGGTAATGTCAGCCATCAAGGCGATGCCGGTTTGTTCTTGTTCGGATGTAAAGGTAGTGAATGCAAATAAATCACTCCCATCTCCCAAAGCATAGCCAGGTGCATGGAATTCTATTCCTATAGTGCAAGCATTGAGGCCCTTTTCACAGCCTGGAAGCTGGTTCCACTCTCCAAATTGACTTATGCCTGCATGCCAGGCTTTTTCTTCGTCTGGCACAAGCTGTATTACTGGGACGCGCTGTGGAAAACGTAAGGTTGTGGTGCCAAAAATTTCAGGCATAAGGTGCTGGAGTTCTTGTCCGGTGATTTGAGGAATAAAGTAATGAGCGCTCGTTGTAAATTCATCGCTGGCGAGTATCTTTAAAGCGTCTGCCAACGAGGTGCCAATGCAGTGTGCTATTATTCCTACAATAGGGCATCCATCCCGAGAGCTATGATTAGGAGAAGAGAGTTGCAATATGTCGTAATTTGTGAATTTATCCATCTTACCTTTTAATAAGTGTATTGAATTTAAAGTCTATTTATAAATATAGGGGGGGGTATATTATCATTATGAGCTATCTTGGTGAGTGACAAAAGTCTTGTGTAGTATAGTACCACATGTAACACTAACTATTATAATCCATGAGATATAAAGTGCAAGATACCTCCGCATTACACAAGCCGACAGCATCTGCTACCATATCGAAGGGCAGGAATAGAGGGAGCAGTATAAGATTAGGGGGGTTGAGTATTGCTACCCTAGTTGTGACACTTGGATTTCTTTCCTTGTATTCAGTAGTGCTTGTTATTTTGGGGATGTTGCCGGCTTTGGTAGCAAGGATTGTAGATCGCGATCCAAGCCAATCATTAAGTAAAATAGTGTTAGCTTTTAATATTGCAG
>JANPII010000090.1:0-4929 GCA_031424915.1 Pseudomonadota bacterium | reverse complement strand
TTTTACTCCACACAGATGTTCAGACATAGCTTGTCCACTGATAGGGTCCTGCACCGCTTGCAATATATCATAAATAATTTTGTCTTCCATACATACACTCTACTTGCAAGTTATCTTATACTTGTCTATACCTTTTAATCATGACAAACAGAGTATATCATCTTATGAAAATTTCCTACCAATTAAATAACCCTTGGGATAATAACCAATCCGGCAAGCCAGAAAAGATTGAAGATATACTTAAAAAAAGCCAAGAGAAGTTCATGAATATGCTAAATCAGCGTAGTAAAGGTGGTGGTGAAAATAATTCATATAATAGTGGCCCTCTCCCTGTACGGATGCTAGCAGGCATTGTAGGAGTAGCTTTGTTAATGTGGCTGTTTACTGGCCTTTATACCGTGCAGCCAGATGAAGAAGGTGTGGTCCTGCGCTTTGGCCGTTATACTCGTACTACTACATCTGGTCTTAATTACAAGCTGCCTGATCCTATTGAAACTGTTACTAAAGTCAGCGTCACCCGCATTAACCGCGAAGAAATAGGTTTTCGTTCTCGCAGCAGTAGTGCTAATCGATTGCATGATAATACCGATACAGCAAGCCAAAATGTGCCAAAGGAAAGCCAGATGTTAACTGGTGACGAAAATATCATAGACATTGATTTTGATGTACAATGGAAAATCAACGATGCGCAAAAGTTCTTGTTTAATGTTCGCGATTTGCCTGGTGAAAATACAGTTAAAACCGCAGCAGAAAGTGCTATGCGTGAGGCGATAGGACATTCAAAAATTACTGATGCTTTAGCGGAAGAACGCTACCAGATCGAGCAAAAAGCTAAAGGACTGCTGCAAGAAATTTTGGATAGCTATAATATGGGGGTTGATGTGGTACGCTTGCAGATGCTACGCGTTGAACCACCACCCGAAGTACTAGATGCTTATCGCGACGTACAATCTGCCAGAGCAGATCGTGAGCGTGAGATCAACAGAGCACAGGCCTATCGTAATGATGTCGTCCCACGTGCAGGCGGCGAAGCTGCTGAAATTTTACAAGAAGCAGAAGGATATAAGAACCAAATTGTAGCCCAGGCCAATGGCGAAGCAGCACGCTTTATATCCGTATATGACCAATATAAAAATGGTAAGGATGCTGTGCGCAAGAGGATGTATTTAGAAACCATGGAGCAGGTTATGCGTAATATGAACAAAATGATTATCGATAATAAGAGTGGTACCATGCCAATTTTAGGTATTCAAGAATTGTTTGGTAAGAAATCGACTCTAGCTGCCCCTACTATTATACCTAGTGGAGAAGCTAATAATAGCAATAGTGATAAGAAGGACTAAAAATGCAAAGACTATCATCTGCCTTAGTATTAATGCTGCTAGTACTTATTGTACTTTTCAACTCCATATTTATCGTGGATCAAAGGCAACAGGCCTTGGTTCTACAATTTGGTCAGTATGTAAATATGGTCTCTGAACCTGGGTTAACCTTTAAAATTCCCTTTATCCAGAATGTTATAATCTTCGATAAGCGTATACAGAATCTTTATGCTGATACCAGTGAGGTTATTGCTTTAGACCAAAAAACAGTGCGGGTAGATGCTTTCATAAAATACCAGATTAAAGATGTCTTGCAGTTTTATCAGGCATCTCAAAATGAAGCTAAATTCAAGGCGCGTCTAGCTACTATACTTGATTCTAGCTTGCGACAAGTGCTAGGTAGTATGCCCTTTAAGGTGCTACTTAGTGAAGAACGTAGTAGTATTATGCGTAAGATTAGAAATATCGTAAATAAAGAAGCACAGAGTTTTGGGGTAGAGATCTATGATGTCCGTATTTCTCGTGCAGATTTACCTGATAAAAGTAGAGAAGCCGTATATAAAAGAATGCGCACTGAGCGCGAGAAAGAAGCACGAGAAATCCGCGCTAGTGGCGCTGCTGAAGCCCAGAAGATCATGGCAACCGCTGATAAAGATAAAGTAGTTATTATAGCGCAAGCACAAGAAAATGGTGAGAAGACCCGTGGTGAAGGTGATGCTGCAGCCCTGCAAATCTTTAATGCAGCAGTATCACGCGACCCAGACTTTTTTGAATTCTATCGTACTTTAGATGTATACCGTAAAACCATGCAACCTGATAATACGGTCATGATACTATCGCCGGATAACAAGTTTATGAAATACATGAACTAATGTTTTGAGAACGCGAGCATCTGTAATAAGAGTCAAGTGGGTTGGTGATGATTTTTCTTAAGGATTAGCTGTTTTTTAGGAATTATTTTTCAGGGGGCTCATTGCCGCCCCCTACGCGGCTTTGCAGCCGCTACCCTGCTAGGATATTTATAGAATCCTGATTCCACTATGGAAAGGATATTTTTGTAATACAGGCTGGAAAACCGATATCAGCCATCTTACCAGTTTCAATCTAACTCAAAGTGTATTAAAAGAGCTTAATGTTCATGAACTAAGAGGAACATATGATTATCATTGCAAGCAATATCATATTAAGCTTGCAAATGCTATAGCTAAGGAACTGAGCTTTTTGGTTATTACAGCACATACTAAGAAGTTTGCAGACCAAGAATTGCATGTTCAGATAGACTATGATTTGCACAATCAAGACGTGGCAATTTTGCAATCCACCTCAAAGCCAGTTAATGATCATCTGATGGAGCTATTGCTGATTGCAGATACAGCAAAGCGCGCAGGTGCGAGGCGAATTATCGCTATCATCCCCTATTTTGGTTATAGCAGACAAGATCGGCCTTCTTATAATCTCGGTCCAATATCAGCAAGTTTGGTTGCTACATTAATAGAGGCTTCTGGCGTAGACAGGGTTATTACAATTGATCTACATTCCAGGCAATCCGAAGGATTCTTTAAAATCCGAGTGCAAAACCTTGATCCATTACTGCTATTTACGCCTTTATTCAAAGGCATAAACAATTGCACAGTAGTGTCGCCAGATATTGGGGGATTACCACGCGCGCAAAAACTTACTGGCTGTCTGGGAGTCGATTTGGCCGTTATAAATAAAAGTCGCAAGCAAGATGGCGAATGCATTATGAGCGAGGTTATCGGAGATGTAGCGGATAAAAGCTGTGTCTTAGTTGACGATATAGTTGATACCGGCGAAACCCTATGCCAAGCTGCAACTTTATTACGGCAGAAGGGGGCAAGGTCCGTAAGTGCTTGTGTTACACATGCAGTACTTTCAGGTGAGTGCATTAGCAGAATAGAGCGTTCTTCTTTCGATAAATTTTATATTACAGACACAATAAATGCCTTACCCTTACCAGATAAAATTCAAGTTATAACCATCAGTGGCATTATTTCCGATGCGCTAAAGCGCTAGATTGCCTTATACCAAGTTTAGAAAATAACTATTATAATAATGCGGGTATATTGGGGTATAATCAGGTTTATTAAGATACTAATTTAGGTATATCACACAATGTGGGACCTATTAAAAATCATTATCACCCCAGAAACGCCTAATCTAGAACGAAGTGCAATTAGTGGAGTGTAAAATGGATGGTATAAAGTATTGAAAATAGTCAGGCATGTGAGTTAACTTCTTCTCTTATCAAAAACAAGGAGGTTAACTATGCCCAAAGGCTATACACATCTGACGTATGGATAAAGATGCCATATTTCAGCATATTTGCAACGTAATTTTTCTCAAAAAGAGATAGCTGCCAAGCTTAAGATTTCACCATCAACCCTGAGCAGAGAGATACGCAAGAACCGTAACAAGGATGGTTGCTATACTGCTAAAACAGCTCATAAGAGAGCAAAAAAGCGTAAGGTGGTTAATGCCGCTAATCCAAAGAAGCTGACCAAGATATCTGGCAGGTTACAGTTAGACTGGCGCACTAAACTTAGTGATTCTGCCATATACGAGTTTATCGTCAAAGACAGGAGGCAAGGTGGTAAGCTGTATCTCAACTTACGCCGCAAAGGTATGAAGAAGCGGGATTATAACCGCAAGGGAGCCGGTAAATCGCTGATAACGAATAGGGTGGATATTAGCAGCCGCGACTCTATTGTTGAGGCTAAATCTAGGATGGGCGATTGGGAAGCTGATACTGTTGTTGGCAAAGGTCATAAAGTGGCGTAATTACCTTGGTAGAGCGATATAGAAACTTGTGCTGATTGCCAGGACAATTTCAAGCCTGAGCATGTTGCTGCTAAAATAGCTGCTATGCTGCGTAAATACAGACATAAGCTGCATACCATAACCTTTGATAATGGCCTGGAATTTGCCTTGCATACTGACCTTATCAAGCATTTTCCAGCTCTTAAGGCATACTTTGCCGAACCTTATAAATCCTGGCAAAGGGGGCTTAATGAACATACTAACGGCCTTATGCGTGAGTATTTTCCTAAGGGAACGGATTTTTCACAAATTCAAGATTTAGATATTATGCGCATCCAAAATAGGCTTAACTTTAGGCCAAGGGCTGTGCTAAAATACAAGGCTCCAGAAGAGGTCTTCTTTCGTGCCTATGCTAGACACTAAAAATTGTACTTCCTACTTGGATTGGCCTTTGGTATTATTCAAGGTATCATTAAAATCAACATAACGAATATTAATGCCTTTATTAATTAACTCTTCAGCAAAATGACGCATGGCTGAAAACCACAGTGCAATTTTTTTAGGATGATGTTTAACGCGTGTTACTTCCTCTCGTAATTCACACATTAGAACAGTATCATAGGATCCAACATCTTTTAATGAGGATAAAGAAAGGGATAATTGATCCCAAAAAATCAGGCGCAGTGTCTTCATTAAGGCGCCGTCGCACTATTTTCTTTCAAGGCTTTTTCAATTGCCTCTTTGAAACGATCGCTTTGAGGAGATGTGGTGGAATGAAAATAATCAATAAGCTTACCTTGACGATTAATGAGATATTTGTGGAAATTCC
>JANPII010000089.1:0-3872 GCA_031424915.1 Pseudomonadota bacterium | reverse complement strand
CTTTGGCATCATTGTCTTACTTGCAATATTACTAGGGCGTCTAGCTTGATACTTGGTATTATACCAAGTCTAGGAAATAACTATACACTTGAAGCGGCGCCTTTTTGGTAATTTTAACATACCATTTTCGCGCCAGTATGTTGAATACAGGCATCTCAAATGATAAGCCAAAATTCCTCAAAAATTCTTGCTTCAAGTGTGCACTTATTTCCTAGACTTGGTATTAATTGTTTTGCCAAAAGCCTGAACTAGCTTTATAATCTTAAGCCGATAACATATTGGCAAGTCATGACAGCACAAACTCAAAGCAATAATAACCTTAATAAATTGCGCCAAGAGCTTATAGCACATAAGCTGGATGGCTATATCATTCCTTCTTGTGACGAGTTTCAAAATGAGTATGTCCCTAATCATTTGCGCCGCTTAGAGTGGCTCAGCGGCTTTACCGGCAGTAATGGCGTTGCCATTGTTAGCCAGAACCGTGCTGTATTATATACTGATGGCAGGTATTTGCTGCAAGCGCAGCAGCAGCTTGCTTCAGATTGGGAGGTGCGTGATATAGGACAACCAGGTGACTGCATCTGGTTTAGTTTAGATCAAGGCAGCTGTTTTGGTTATGACCCCATGCTGCATACTAAAGTGAATCTGGAGTATTACCGCAGCCTTGCACATAAATATAATTTTACTATGCAAGCAAGCTCTCAAAACTTAGTGGATCAGGTGTGGTCACGCAGCCCATCCAAGGTGCAGCCTATAATGCTGCTACCTATTGAGTATAGTGGTAAGGAGTACCAGGAAAAGATAAAGGATATAATAGCTGCAATGGGCGCTGATTATCTTTTGATTACTGCTCCTGATGCAGTTAGCTGGCTCTTAAACATACGCGGCTATACTGTAGAGCATACTCCTGTTGTGCTAGCAATGGCGTTGCTATCTCGTAATGGCGAAGTGTCGCTGTTTGGTGAACCCGGCCCATCGAATATAGAGCACTACCCCCTAGCGCAGCTTTCTAAGAACTTAGAAATGTTAAAAACAAGCGGTAAGATAATACAATATGATCCAAAGCAAGCACCAGTAGAATTGGCAGCTTTATGTCAATTAGCGGCTTCTGACCCCTGCAGTCTTGCTAAAGCCATAAAGAACCAGGTAGAGCAAGATGGTATGCGTCAAGCTGCGATAATCGATAGTATAGCCTTATGCCGCTTTCTGCATTGGTTAGATACGAGTGATGAAGATAAAGATGAAATAAGTACAGCAGCCAAATTATTAGAATTCCGTCAAGAACATCCTCTGTTTCAAATGCCTAGCTTTGCTACTATCTCTGCCTTTGCGGCTAATGGTGCTGTTATCCACTACCATCCTAGTGCTAAAACTAACATTAAGCTTCAAGGTAATGGCCTATATCTAGTGGATTCAGGCGGGCATTATATGTGCGGCACCACTGATGTAACTAGGGTGATACCTATTGGAAAACCTACAGCGCAGCAACAGCTGTATTACACTCTGGTACTGAAAGGACACATTGCTTTGGCACGCGCTGCCTTTCCTTACAAAACGAATGGGGGACAATTGGATGCCTTAGCACGTATGCCATTGTGGCAGCATGGTGCAGATTATGAACATGGAACCGGCCATGGCGTGGGGCACTTTTTATCAGTACATGAAGGGCCACAGCGAATTGGCAAAAGCAATGCTAATTATCCTCTGGCTCCTGGTATGGTGGTGTCCAATGAGCCTGGCTATTATAAAGCGGGAGAATATGGTATCCGCCTGGAGAACCTGATGCTGATAACAGAAAGCAAGAAGTCACGCTTTTTAAAGTTCGAGACATTGACTTTGGTGCCATTTGCATCACGCCTGATAGAATATTCTATGCTTACTGCAAAAGAGAAGGAATGGTTGGACAACTACCACAGCAGAATATGTGAGGTAATAGGGCCACAATTACCATTTGAATGCCGTCAGTGGCTGAAATCAATAATACATACTGTAATTGCGTAGGTAATGGCGATACTATAAATACGAGGTCTAGGCCTCAAAATACACTGCTTCAACAGTATCCGACCACGTCGCTGGCTGACCCTCAAAGTAATATTATACCAAGTCTAGGAAATAAGTGCGCACTTATTTCCTAGACTTGGTATAAGTTCTTTAACAAAAGTTTCTGAGCCAGTGAATTACGAATTTTGTGAAAGACGTGGTCTGGTAGTAAGGATTTTTCCCCCACATTCTTTCCAACGAGCTGCTAGGTCTTCATATTCCTCATCTTGTTCGGCATCCTCATCGTCCTTAAGGTTAACGATTAGTAAAGTACCACCTTCTTTTACCCCCGTTTTATAATCAGTGGCCAAGTCTTCTGGAATACCTGCATTAGCAAAGGCACCTAATACTCCTCCGGCAAAACCTCCAGTGCCAGCTCCAACTAAAGCAGCAGTGATAGGTCCAGCAGCAACTATACCTAACCCTGGCAAAGCTACAGAAACTCCGCTGCCAATAATAGCACCAGCAATAAGTCCAAGAGTACCACCAGCAGCGCTGCCTGACGCTGCTTGTTGTTTTACTTGGGTACTTAAGTCTGTGTCTTCGTCTTCATCTTTGTTGTAATATTGCTTTTTGCTTTGTTCAGAAACAAGGATATTTATATCTCCCTTGTCATATCCCAAGTTGAGCGTGATTCCATAGGCTTCTTCCGCATCCTTGGGATTAGTAAATAAAGCTGCAATTGATCTGTTAAAACTACCTTTCATTTTTTCCTCTTATAAATAAGTTTGTATATTAGTATAACTTAGGGCTAGTAAGAAATTTCAGCCTCAAGCGTAGCGCTGCTGATGCAGAACTATCAAAAGGTAGGATAGTAGAAAGTTATAAAAAATCTCGGTTGTAATTTATTGTTTTTTCTAATGGATGGGGGTAAGGGCGTTTAAAAGCTTAATAAATGTCATAGTATATGTAGAAGCCATTTGTAAGTAAGAGAGACTTCAATTGGAGCCAACTTTAAGGGAGATTTTTCAAATTGGGGACAAATGGAAGTTGAAAGGCAGGTTTGCTGGGGCTAGTTGCTGCAAAGCAATCATGCGGTAGAAGGCATAAAAGATAAAATGATATCTATAAAAACCTTTCCTAAAAACTAAAGGGCACTAGAAACCTAGTGCCCTTTCGTCGACCGGGAAAAGCCCAATCCTTAATTTATAGTATAAGGTATATTATATAATTTTGCAAGTTAAAGATCTAAAAAATTTTGGTTGCTTAGAGCAGATCATGCGAGCAATATAACTAGATTAATCAATATGCTTTGAACTCAATACTAGTAAGCTATGATAGCTTGGGTAGTTTTGGAGAAGAAAACCTGGCTGGGGCTACTTGATAAACTTCGAACTCAATATTACCACGACATGATGGCCTGGGTGGTTTATATTCCTACTGTCCAGGGATGGTTGGCTGTCATCCCTATTGTTTAAGAAGTGCATTCGCAATTTTCTCAAAAAAACCATTGAAGTGGTTTTCTGCAAATTCCTTGTCATAAACATAATATGCTCCTTCTACAGTCAGTACGACTTCCTTCCACACATACTCTAAATCTTCAATAATTAAATCTAGTTTTTCCAAGTTCATCGCTTCAGGTAATTTAGTGTCTTGCTTGTTCTTATCTATATGTGCTACATGCTTGTTTATAAAGGTGCCTAACTCTTTGTAATATTTAAATGATTTATTAAGATTTTGATATTTATTTGGTAAATGAGTCTTTCAACAATGCTTACAAAATAAATATTTGTGAACCATGAATTGAAAAGAAAACTCTTTTATTTCAGGTCCACTTCATTAACTTCCCCATAATCGTTTCCCCGTAATTTAAAACTTTAATAAAATAAAAG
>JANPII010000088.1:0-4881 GCA_031424915.1 Pseudomonadota bacterium | reverse complement strand
ACAATGCCAGAATTAATCAGGCTCAAGGTGGAGTTGGACTTAAAGATTATACCCCTAATTAAGGAGCTTAAAAGCTCTGAAAATTCTGAGGACAAGGAATATTGTAAGAAATTAGAAGCAATTATGAGTAAGGTAAAAGTTGAGGAATTAGAAGCTCAATTTCACCAGTATCAGAATGCTGTTACTAGTATGCTCATGGGTAATAAAGCAGTGACAATGCCAGAATTAATCAGGCTCAAGGTGGAGTTGGACTTAAAGATTATACCCCTAATTAAGGAGCTTAAAAGCTCTGAAAAATTACAAAAACTTAGGGAGCGAAGTGCAGCTTTTTACCTTGTGAGCTTGACTTATAGTGCGCCTCCATTAGAGCTTTATAAAATAGACGAAAAGAGTTATACGGAATTAGCCAAGCACTACCCAGCAGAAGCTGAGCATTATAGTAAAGTAGTAAAAGTGTATAATGATTACATAGAGCTATACAACCTGAAGCATGAGGCGATAAAAAAAGGTGAAGTGCCTGATAATTTGGATGACCTCAAAACCAAACATGAAGAGCTTAAAAAGGAGATTAATTCGCTAATTGCTCCAATGATGAAGTTGCGCAATACAAATTTGAAGAATCTGGGCAGTGAAGTTCGAGACTCAACAGCACTAGAGCAGGCTGTAAGCCAGATATCTGCTTTTTTAAAAGAGACTGAAGTAAAGGTAGAGCAGAAGACAGATAAACTTGAGAAATTTTATAAGGTAATGAAAAAGAAGTTAGAGGAGTTAGAGGAGTATACAAATAAAGCCCGCAGTTCTCTACAGCAGATACTAGGAAAAAACGCAGACGAGCATCCACTTATGGCAAAGTTGGACCAGCTCAATAAAGGAGGAAGCATTGCAGAAATTGAGCAGATTAAAACAATGGCCGAGATAATGGCAAGCATCCCTGACAACACCAAGCAAGCGGAGGTACTTAAAGCCTCCCAAAAGGGACAGGGTGCTGTGCTAGAAATAGATAAAAATACATATGAGCAGTTGGAAAAGTTAGGAGGAACTGAAAAACCTGGGGATAAAGCTCAGGCCAGGCATAGCCGTATGTCACTAGAGCAAAAGGATGGCAACTATTATGTGCACCTAAAATTGCGTGGTGATGTTGATAATTCTATTACACTTGAAAGTATAGGTCGTGCCCTTGATAATATGGGATTTCATAATCCAAAAAATCAAGCTATCAAGGAGGCAGATATTAGTTCATGGCAAAAGAAAATTACTGATCAACAAAAGCAGAATGAAGGGGGCCATAATCTGTAATACGGCCACAACAGTGTGCCATAGCTAAGCTTTAAGATATACCCATCAAGTATTGCAATCACATACTACAGAGGTATATAATAGCTGCGCAAAGGAGTGATATGACACATAAAGCACAAATTATAGACGGGCGAAAATACGCAGCTCAATATTTAGAGAAGGTGGCAGGCCAAGTGCGTATCTTAGGGCAGCAGCATGGCATAACTCCTGGTCTTGCGGTGATTTTAGTGGGCGATAACGTGGCTAGTCAAATTTATGTTAATAACAAAATGCAGCGTGCACAGGAAGTAGGCATTGACGTTTTCTTCCAGCATTTTGATGCGTATATATCACCAGAAGTATTGCTCGCTCACATCGCTCAGCTAAACACACTGCCAAAAGTACATGGCATTTTATTGCAACTTCCACTGCCTGTACATTTAAGCGCAGAGACTGCTATTAATTTAATTGACCCTTCCAAAGATGTCGATGGGCTGCATTATGTCAATGTTGGCAAGCTTAATAAGTGGCAAGATTGTTTAGAACCATGTACACCAAGGGGGTGCCTGATGCTGATTAAGGATGTATTGGGTACAGATCTAAGTGGCTACAAGGCGGTTGTAATTGGCCGCTCGCAGATTGTTGGGCGCCCAATGGCCAGTATGTTATTGCGTGAGAACTGCACAGTTACAGTTGTACATTCTCGTTCTAAGAATATAGTAGAAGAGGTTCGTACTGCTGATATAGTTGTCAGTGCTGTTGGGCAGCCGCATATGGTCAAAAGCGAGTGGATAAAGCCAGGCGCTTGTGTAATCGATGTGGGGCAAGTTCGGCGTAATGGTAAGGTGTATGGAGATGTAGATTTTGACAACGTAAAGCAGATAGCAGGCAGCATTACTCCCGTACCAGGTGGGGTAGGACCTATGACTATAGCTTGTATGTTGGGCAATACGGTGAAAGCCGCTATCCTACAAAATCAAATTAATATTAATGATGTATAATGAAGATGTGGTGGAGATGTTTAAGAGGATTATGGAATAGTATTAATAATGCTATAGACCATGACGGTATAGAACACGCTGGATATTTAGCCTATCTCATCATGTTGACTGTTTTTCCATTTTTAGTTTTTTTTGTGGCACTTGTAGGGTTTTTCGGTAAGTCTGATTTAGGCGCAATGCTAGTTAATTTAATTCTAAATAGCCCATGGGCTAGCTTTATTGATGCGCTTAAGCCACGCATTCTTGAAATTACTTCCGGCCCACCACAAGGTCTGCTAACTCTTGCTATTATCAGTGCGATTTGGACTGCTTCATCCATTTTTGAAGCATTACGTACTATTCTCAACAAGGTACATCGGGTTACCAACGCTCCCCCTTATCTTTGGCGTCGCCTCTTCAGCATGCTGGAATTTGCAGTGATGATTGCCTTTACCATGGTAATGATGTTTGCATTGGTGATATTGCCCAACGTATGGAGTTACCTTTATAATTTTCTGCAACATCTGCCAATAGCATTAGCATTTTTAGGCCCAGAAGGTATGTGGTTGCGGTATATTATTCTAACGGCGTTTGGGTTTTTAGCTATCTCTTCTTTGTATTATTTCTTGCCAAATTGCAAGCAGCGCTTTGCAGATACACTGGCTGGAACAATATTCGTTATGGTAGGATGGGGAATTTTTACTTCCCTCTTTCGTTACTACATACAATCAGTTCCATCTATCAACATTATTTACGGTAGTATCGCAGGAATTATAATTGCGCTATTTTATTTTTATATTTGTAGCTTTATTTTTATTCTGGGGGCTGAAATTAACTGCCAGGTTCATCATTGTGGTAAGAAATCTCATTAGTATCGTCATGTTTAGCTCTGGTATCCGCTCAGCCTCCACCAGGCGTACCTGGCCTTTTTAGTGTTGGTAAGAATGCTATTGAAGTGTAAGCGTTCATAGGTGTGGTCTCTATAAATCTGCAACAACGCCCGATCAAGCCACGGGGAGACAGTTGCTGTGCGCTATAATCTTACTTTTGTGGGCCAGCCATTGTCGTTCACATTACTAGCTGCAAGCCTGGTTACAGCCATTATAATGGCAGTGGAGAAAAGCACTAGCCGCTCAAACCCTTAAGCCGGGCTAGTATAAATTTATTTTTGCTTTTTAAATCAGGGTGCTATATAAGAGAAGCAATAGTGTTATGGGAGATGTCTGCTTGCACAGCTTATACTGCGTTTTTATGCTCAGTAAAGCTTTGATGCCACAACTAGCGTACGAGTGGAGCGAAGCCTCCAACCATAACTCAATAATGTAATTGCCGTTGGGATGAGCCCAAAAATAGCTAGAAGCATTACATTGAGTGTAGCGTAGATAATACGGCTGCAAATGTGAATAGTGGCGATGTAGAGGGAAAGTATGTCGAGAAAGATTTTGGTGGATGCTGTGCATCCTGAGGAAACAAGGTTAGTAGTTTGTGAAAATGGATTAGTAGATGAATTTGAATATCAGAACTTAGCCAAACAATCTATTAAAGGTAATATTTATCTAGCTAAAACTACAAGAGTAGAGCCTTCATTACAGGCAGTATTTGTAGATTATGGTCAAGAATCAGATGGCTTTTTACCCTTTGCGGAAATTAATCCCGAATACTATCAGATTCCTATCGCCGACAAAGAAAAGCTGCAAGCCGCAATCATGGCGAGTGATGCAGAAGAAGACATCAACATGAACGATGAATACGATGGGATACAAGAAGTAGCGCGCCCTGACTTTTATAAAAATTACAAGATACAAGAAGTAATTAAGGTCGGGCAGGTTATGCTAGTTCAGGTCAAAAAAGAAGGCCGTGGCAAGAAAGGAGCGACGCTTACCACCTATATTTCCCTAGCAGGCCGATACTGTGTACTAATGCCTAATGCTCTTAATGCCGGTGGTGTCTCACGTAAAATTGCTGACGATTCAGAGCGACAACGTTTGCGTCGTATCTTACAAGACATGCGCGACAAAATTGGCCAGGGCGCTAGTGTCATAGTACGAACTGCAGGTGAACATAAAACTAAGACTGAGCTAAAGCGTGACTTAAGTTACCTAACTAGCTTGTGGAACAAAATTCGAGAACATACACTTGCCTCTAAAGCCCCAGCCTCCATATACGAAGAAGGTGATGTTATTCAAAAAGCTATTAGGGATATATATAGCAGTGAGATTGATGAGATCCTAATTGCAGGTGAGGCTGCGTATAAACATGCATGCGCATTTATGGAGATGCTACTACCAAAGCATCTGAATAAAATTAAGCTGTATAATGACACCACTTCTATCTTCAGTAAATTCTATAATATTGAAAAGCAAATAGGTGCATTATATGACAATGTTGTACAGCTGAAATCTGGCGGATATCTAGTTCTAAACCAAACTGAAGCATTAGTGGCGGTTGATGTGAACTCAGGACGTGCAACTAAAGAACGCGATATAGAAAAGACTGCATTAAAGATCAATCTTGAGGCAGCTAAAGAAGTAGCACGACAACTACGCCTGCGAGATCTTTCAGGATTGATAGTAATCGATTTCATAGACATGGAAGAGAGTAAAAATAAGCGCTCTATAGAACATAC
>JANPII010000087.1:0-3699 GCA_031424915.1 Pseudomonadota bacterium | reverse complement strand
GCATGTATCTTGATGCTGCTATAAAGGTGGTAATAGAGCATCATGAGCAATTGGAAGGCCAAGGCAACATCTCAAGCCATACCTTAGGAGTAAGGCTAAGCCTATATATTGAACTTTATATTCACTTACTGTGCGGCTATAAACCTGTTGATTTGCCTAGAAATAGCCTGGGTAAGCGCTATACTACCACTCAGCTACAAAGCATATTATATAGCGAAATACGTTGTGTTGCGGGTACAATTATTAACTGCGGAGCGCTCAAGGTAATTGAATCTAAGGTAGCAATAAACTCTAGCCATGGTCTAATTGCTGCGCAAGCTCAAGGAATATTAGCTAAGTTAGAGCTATTGCCCTCACTATTGGAATTCAATATCGAAGCTGGTTATGCAGGTCATGCAGTTTATGTGGGGTTATTAAAGCTTAATGCAAGCACTATATTGGCGCATGTTGATAATAGGGATGTAAGCACAGATATGACTGATGGTAAAATACACAGACAGAGTCCTTGGTATGAAAAGGGGGATATAGACACAATCAAAGCCTGTGGTGTTGCGGTCTTTGACCTTAATAAGCATAGAGGCATCCTGCTTGAATATATAAGAGAATTGCTAGTATGTGGAAGCTACCATAATCCTCATCCTTACAAAGTGGAGACATGTTTGCAGCATATGTATGGATGTCATTTACCCAACTCAGTTAAAGATATAGCTAAGTTTGAGCATGTCTGGCAAAAGTGGCAATCTCACAAAGTGCAAAGTGGATCTAATAACTGTACCTTAAGTAGCCATAATGTAGGACGTTCTGCACGCCAAAGAAGCGAAATATGTGACTGGCTGGAAGTGTATGAGAATTATGCCACTCCATCCGCAGGTACTACTGTTCTAAGTGAGCTATCTAAAAGACTTGCTGATAAGTTAGGATTTAGTCTTCAACAAGTAAAAGAGGGAATCATATTTGAGCAATCTTTTGTATGTAAAGCAGGGATTAAGACTATTCAAACTGATGCTACCTATGGTACGTATAGTCATAAAAGTATGTTTAGGCTGAAGCTTTATATAAAATATCCCGATGGCACTTATGAAGATAACGTTGAGAATAAGGGTACTACTAGATTAAAGGCAATAGAACAATATTATGATACTAACTTCCCGGGCCTTATATATAGAGACCTTGATGATAATAAAAAAATAATTCCTATTAGGTTTGTTGTAGGAGAGCTAACCACCATCATGGTTGACTCAGCCTTACTCTATGATAAAGTAGTGCCAGTTTTGGAAGGTGGCAGAGTAAACGCTCAAACTTTTGCGAACAAAGCAGGAGTAAGTATCTCGCAATATGGAGCAACTTTCGGACCTTATACTATAGGAAATGGCGTGGAGGATGGCTTTACTTTGCTTAGTCTTAAGTTTACCACACAAGCAGAACTGCAGCGGCTTGTACAATATTATAATAATAATTTCCCAGGACTGATTAAAGGTAATCCAAAATTTGCAAATAATGGATTGACTCGTATAGTGGTGGACACAGCAATATTATATACTAAAGTAGCACCTGCTTTAGCAGAATGCCACGACCAGGTGCAACAATTATTGTACCCTGCAGCACCGCAGCAAGAAGAGGCAGTTTGCGTAATATCATAATTATTAGGAGGCAAAAATGAAGATCAATCTGCGTTATGGACAAGCTGATATCAAAATAACAGTAGAACAAAGCACAACTTGGCCACAATTTAAAGAAATAGTATTAGAGGCAATTTTCCCTCCTCCAACCTTTGAATTAAAAGGAGGAGCATATAGAGGAGAAGAGCATAAGGTTGAGGATATAGATATCTACCTTAATTATAAGCGTGTTGATCTATTTAGCTCTACCAAATCTTCGCTATTTAAGAAGTTGCAAGCTTTAGGAATAAAGGATGGAACTGAGCTAGTAGTAGTATATAGGCGATTAGTAGAAAATGTTCCAGTAGTTTTCCAAGGAAGCTGGGGGGAGATGACAGTAGGGTGTCCTAATCAATGCGAACCCTTTAGCTTAAGTACCTTCAAGCAAATTGCTGGCCAACCTTGCAAATCTATCTGGTATTGCAATGGAGAAGAAAGTAATCTTAAGCTTGAGGCCTCAGAAAAAGATGACCTTGAAACTTTCCTATTAGATAGCAAAGCTTGGTTTCAGATAGAGATAGACTCAGTCCCACAGATTGATAAAAGCCTTAATTTGAATGTTAATGTTATAAGCTTGAAGATTAATAATCCAGAACTACAAGATACGCAGGATACACATAAGCCAGCTCTAAGTAGCAACAATGACCGCCAACCGCTCATCCGTCCTTCTGCCCCTCAACCGCTTCCTTTATGGCCCTCCTTACTTGGCGGAGCTTTAGCTGGCGGCATAATTGGTGGTGCGAGTTTTGGCATAATGTATGGCACTACTGCTATAAGCAGCGCAGCTCTGTCAGTTGAAGTTTCAGCAGCCATCTCTATCTCTGCCTCGGTATTGCTTGGGCTAGCCGCCGTGGGGCTTTATCATTTGTCTCTTTCAAAAGAGGCGTGAAGAAAATCTATAGCCTATCTGCTAGAGGCTAACTAGTTTAAGAATAAAGCTAGACTCTAATGTAAGGGCCATGTTTACCTCAAGTGGGTGGGTTTGACCTACTTTAGAATGAAAGTAGTTAACAAATAGTTAAACTGGCAATATACAATCTCTGATAAGCTTTATATGGCTAATCCTTGAGCGTTTCTAAGAGATGGAAGATATTTTCCAGCTGAAAGCTCAGAAAATATCACTTTATCCATATTATCGAATTTAATCTCTATCTGCTTTTCAAGAGCGTGGAGTGCTAGGTCAAGGCCATTTAAAATATTAGAAAAAGAGAGTATCTTCAATATTGTTTCAGGAGAATAAATGCTATTCTTGCTTATATCTTTTAAAGATACTTTAGTCTCGTTATCAACTTCTATTTCTTCATCTTCCTGCTTATCGGACCACTCCAGATTAGCTCCCCGTAGCTTTAAAGAATTGCTGATCATCATCTCTATATCAATAGGAAAATAAAGAGTATCTTCTCCCTTTAGATAGTTTATATCGCGGACACACTCCCTTATTAGCTCATTGTCAGTGAACGTAATAAGCCAACGGCTTCTTTTATCGGGACTATCTGTGGCTCCATGCTTTAGCATCATACGCCTTATTATTGATACCTGGCACTTAAGTTCTTCATTATCTATATACTTCATAACTTCATGAAACCCAGAGTCAAAAGTATCGTTTCCCAAATAAGAAGGTGTTATCAGCATGTGTAGAGGTGTGTATCTATAATCATTAATAGCATTTACGTCGGCTCCCTTAGTAACTAGTAAATCAATAAGGGCTTTCCTTGCTTCTAAAGGGAGTCCTATACCATGCTCTAGTAATAAATGGAGTGCAGTATTGCCATTACTATCTAGGGCACGCACGTCAGCTCCTTTCTCAATAGCAAGGGTAGCTAATTCCAAACAGCCCTTCTCCATGCAAGCATTTAGAAGTCTTCTGTCTTTTTCAAGCTCGAGATTTGGGTCTAAGCCGTGCTCAAGCATGAATGCTAGTGTTGCTCTTCCTTCTGCAGTTGCTATGTATTCTTCAAACAATGAGTAATCAAATCTATCAGCAGGAATTGGAATGTTATATTTCTCCACCAGCAGCCTTATAATTTCAGTTTTTTGATCA
>JANPII010000086.1:0-7770 GCA_031424915.1 Pseudomonadota bacterium | reverse complement strand
CACTTGAGACGCCTGTATTTAATATACTGGCGCGAAAATGGTATGGTAAAATTACCAAAAAGGCGCCGTTTCAAGTGTATAGTTATTTCCTAAACTTGGTATTAGTCCCTGCCTCAGTGTCTCTTTTATCTCTTCTATATTATTTTCTTCAATTAATATCTCATTGATAGTAGTAATCATTTTCTCCTCCGTATTGGTCTTGCACTTTAACATAGTATTATGTATCCCAAAAGGTAGTTTCTTATAGTAAGATTTAGTGCTATAATTCGGCGCTAAGGGGAGTTGATAAAAATATACCGATTCCATGCACAGACTTGTATCACATCTAGTAGCATTCTTGTATCCACACGCCTGTGTAGGCTGTAGAAAACGAGTATATACCAGCCATTCTTTATGCCAGCAATGTTGGTCTAAGCTTGACTTCATTGGGGAGCCTTTGGCCATATATTATGATGAGGCCAATGATTATATAGGTGGAGATCTATATTATGACAGCTTGCAAAGTGTGGTGCAATTTGGCGATCTAGCACGAGATTTGATTCATGACTTTAAATATAAGGATAAAACATACCTGGAAATAATGTTAGCTAAGCTAATGGTGCTAAAGCTGGCTCAAGTAGGATATAAAGCAGATATCATTGTGCCAGTACCACTGCATCGCAAGAAATTGCGGAACCGGCAATATAACCAAGCTGCTCTACTTGCGCTTAGAATTTCTAAACTGACTAAGGTAAGATGTGTGGTGGATGGGGTATGCAAGGTGCAAAATACCCCAAGCCAGACAGCCTTAGATTACCATGACCGAATTATAAATAATCGCGATGCTTTTAGGATCAATGCCAAACATAAGGCGTTGTTTAAACAACAAAAAGTATTACTTATAGATGATGTAGTAACCACAGGAGCAACTGTAAACGAATGCAGTAAGGTTATTAAAGCTGCTGGAGCACGAAGCGTGATAGTACTGACTTTTGCAAAGAACTAGTTGCAAAGGCCAGTAAAATCAATATTCTAGCCGATGGGCAATACAGAAAGGAAGTAAATGTCAGATAAAGCCGACACAGTTCAGACGGCAAATAAAGAAGTTGCAAAACAGCCAGTTCAAAGCACTACCAAAACGAAGAGGTGGTATAATGGACATAGGGCTAGGCTTAAACGAAAATTCAATCGTCTGGATTTGCGTACATTAGAGGATTACGAGCTTTTAGAAATCTTACTCTTTTATGTAGTGCCGCGCATCGATACAAAGCCGTTATCTAAGGCGTTATTACGGAAATTTGGTACGCTTAAAGGGATAGTAACAGCAGACCGTTTGCAATTAAATGAAGTGCAGGGTGTAGGAGAGGCGGCTGCCACATTTTTTCGTTTGCTTGAAGATGTATATTCGCGCCTACATTTGCCTGTTGGGACACAGGTGCATATTTTGAATCACTGGACAGCAGTGTTACGTTACTGCCAGTTAACTATGGGGCAAAAACATCATGAGAGTTGTCGGGTGCTATATCTGAATCGTAAGAATTTTCTAGTAGCAGATGAGCTTATTCAGCGAGGGACTTTAGATAAGGTGGCTATCTACCCACGTGAAATTGTGCGTAGATGCGTAACTAATGGTGCTGCTGCTATAATCCTTGTACATAATCACCCTAGTGGCGATGCCACCCCTTCTACAGAAGATATTGCAATTACGCGACATATACAAACTGCCCTAGCTTCAATAGGCGTGGTTCTGCATGATCATCTTATAGTTGGGGGCAATGACTGCTTTTCTTTACGTGCGAAAGGATTGTTAGTGGGTTAGAAGCTAGACCAGTTATACCTGTTGTCAACTTCAGGATTTCAGCAAAGTGTTTATGGAACGCGTTTTTGCGCGTGGCATACGTAAATAAGCGCGCTCTCCTGCCACCCCTTTTGAGAGCGCGCCGCAAGGCCCAAGTCCTTGCGTACAATTTAAACATTTTACAGCGAAACTAAACAAAGTAGCGCCCCTTAAGTTGGCGCCACTTGCGTGAACCGATACAGCCAGCTATTTGCTGGCTAGTCGTTCAATAGCATTAGCGATCTCAAAGCCGAACATGTCGAGCCCTAGACTGCAGTAACGATCATCGATCATATTTTTAGTCTCATTTAACACAATTATGTTTTTCGGCAACGGTTGAGCATAACAACGGCAGTTATGGCCTTTTCCTGGATGAATACCAGCTGGGGGTGTTTGTTCCCATGAGAAGATGGGTTGCGTCGGAGTTTTTTCTTTGTATTCCATATTTACCTTTTATAATCAACACACTAAAATGCCATTCTAGAGGGGTCCCTCCATTTCCTGGGAGTACTTGCCATGAAAACTTTTTATACTTTTTTTCTGACCATTGTGATGTCAACGGTGTCTATTAATGCTCGTTCTGCTCCAGGATCGCCACGAATAATAAGTTTTGGCTGTGGGGGAGATGTTGCCGTGGAAGCATTAGAGGTCGGTAACTATATTTTTCAATCAAATTTCGCTATGATGGATAAGGCAGCCCGCAGTGTAAGAGATAATAACATAGCAAAGGTTATATTTGCTCCAGGTTTAGAGGAACATATATGGCCAAAAGGTATCAGCGACCCTACTTTATTGAATATTGCTGATGCAAGGTATATGGAGTGGCGCGAGTATGGGCGTATCTTTGTCTATTGGACTAAAAATCCTGGTTCCAAATTATTGGTTGATGCAGTGAATTACCATACTCCCTGGATGGTACCAATGTATAACATATCCTACTTACGTGGAGATTGGTCTGAAGAAGAGCTTAACTCCTATGCTGTAAAAGAAGGACATGATATTTTCCTGACTCCAGAATTTAAAGATACTTGGCTGCAGCGAGAAGCACAAAACGATATCCAATATATCGAAACTTCATGCAAAGCAGCACCTATAATCTTTATTTCCAAGCATACAGGACTGCCAGTGTTGCTCAACCTTTGCCCCGATCACTTATATGCCATCCATCAATGGGAGGTACTAAACTTGGCCACATATAATGGCAATAAGGCAAGTACCTGCCAAATTGAGTTGTGGGCACAGCCAACACCTAACTTTGCTCATGAGAAGGCGGTGGATAAGGACATTATCCCTGAAGGGTCCATACTAGAGCTTGCCAAGCTGATAGACAACGTTTTCATAGGCAAATCATCAGTAGAGTATCAACGAGAATTAGAGCTTATAGGGGGCTTAAGGCACCGTGCGGGTTATGCTTGGATGTTGTTATATATAAGACCTTGGGCGCTGTATGACCCCGACTGGCAGCCGCCTAATGCAAGAGAAGAAGTGGATGCCCATTTGCGTAGATTTGCACAAAAAGGGCGATACGAACACAAATTTTACTCACAGCTGCTTCGTCTATACTCGGGAGCTGAAGCAGAGCTGGCGCTATATTACAGTCGGGAATTTGATAAGAGCGTAGATGAAGCAGCACAGATGGCGCATCAGCTGCTAGATATAGTATTTCGGCATCACTTCTCGTATAAATGAAGAAAGACTGCTTTTCTTTACGCGCGAAAGGATTGTTAGTAGGTTAGAATTATGGAGTCACCTTTTCAATTAAAACACCGCTAGGGCCAAAAGTCAAAAGATGGGTGCCTCCCTGTTCCAGGTTAGTTTTACCTATATTTACCAGAGCAGTTGGGCATGCCTTATCATTGATCAAATTGACGAATACATCATGATTTGCACATCCCTCCTGCCATTTATTTTCTGTCCCCAATATGGCTATCGAATGATTATTGTTATATAAAATACATAAGTCTTTATGGCACGTTGGGTTATTCCACTCTTTGACAAACCGTTGCTCACGTATTCCTAAATATTGCATTAAGGCATTACGTATATAGCGTGCACTGCGCTTATTAGAAAAATAGAACTCACCCTTGTCATTAACTACAAATATCTTGCCCCCCGCTGCAACTATCACATCAGCATTAATGGGTTGATAGCCAATCCAACATCCTATTAATATCATCAATATACCTCCATAACGCAAGCAGCTTTGGCTTAAAGCCAGCACTAAGCCGCCACATGCTACCCAAAAAAGGCCGGTGCTAGTAAAGCTATTGATATAGAAAAAAGAACCGTTTAGCTCACTAATATTATTAGCTAGCCATAACATTATGCCTATTAACTTTCCCATTAACATTAAAGGCAAATACTCCAGGTGCAGTGGCATTAGCAGTATGCCCATAACTCCTGTTAACATGATGGCGAAATCGTTCAGGGGTATAGCTAGGACATTGGTCAAAGCGCTATAAGTTGAAAAGGTGCCGAAATGGTAGATCAAGAATGGAGCAGTGGCTATGCTTGCAACCAATGTAGAAGCAATAATGCTGATAAGATAACGCCAAAGCTTATATGGGCGTAATTTTATAAACTGTGTTATTCCATTCATTTTTTCACTGGTTGCAATAAGCCCAATGCAGGCAGCAAAGGACATCTGTAAGCTTGGATTTTTTACAGCCTCGGGTGTTGCCAGTAAAATGCATATTCCAGACAGCATAAGTATTCGCATCGGCAGCGGCTTTTGGTCCAGAACTATGGCAATCAGCACTAAAGCAGATACAATGAATGCTCTTTGTGCTGAAATCGGGCTGCCAGCTAGCAGTAAATAACAAAAGCTGCCTAATATAGCCATTACGGCAGCCAGTTTTTTGCTGTTATAGTGCAGAATGATATAGCTACTCCACCCCAGCAGCCACCGAGTAGTGCAAAAGATCATACCTACGATAATCACCATATGCATCCCTGAAATTGCTACAAGATGAGCAATGCCTGAAATACGTAGAGTATCCGCTGTTTTAGCCTCAATAAAACTGGTGTCGCCTATTAACAACCCAATAGCAACGCCAGCAGCAGGTTGGGGCATGATAGCAAGGATCCTAAGGGCAATTGCATGGCGTAGGGCTTGAAGATACTCTCTGGGGCCTAACTCTGCCTTGTCTATTACGCGTACATTAGATATGGCTGAGCCGATAGCTCCTAACTGCTTGAAATATGCATACTCGGCAAAGTCAAATTTATCGGGTAATATAGCTGCTTGGGGTGGCATCAATATGGTTAGACAACCTATTGTATCACCAATCTGTAAATTCTGCTTTCCTCTGACTATAATCCTAATTAATTTAGGTGTTTGTGATAGGTCCAAATCTTCTATATATGGATCCTTGAGCCATAACCTTTCTCCACTGGCGTGCTTTTGTATCTGGATGATTGTACCCTCAGTCCATGTTTTGGCGATAGTATTGGATAGGACTGGCGCTTCTATAGTTTGTACTCTTGCCGCCATAATTATTATGCCACCTACTATCAAAATGCTAATTACGCTAATGTAATAGGGAATTTCCTCACGCCACGATCCTAAATAATATATAAGTAAGAGCAGGCCAAAAATCACCAGCAGCAAGGGCTGTAGTGGCAACAATATTGAGGCATAGCGAAAATATATCAATATTCCTATCGACATAAAGGCAGGGGCCCAGGGTACGATATCCATAAGGTCCTGGACAAATGCAGTCTTTAACTTTTGCAGCATTTAAAATCTGTCGCTAATCAATGGTAAAACAAAACGTTTTAATATTTTGGCAGCCTGTTGAAATTTATACCAACTGCTTGATTTATAAAGCCTATTACGCCATTTATATACCACATGCCACCCTAGCTCAGTATTATAGGCATATTCAAGGGTAAGGGCAATATTAATCCATTGGTAGGGATTATATTTTGGTAATGAATAGCCAGTTAGTTCATGCGCTAGTTGCATGTATCGTACCATTCTCTCTTGGGGGCTACTTTGAAGAGTGATCAATAGCCAATCATAGAACTCTGCAGCAGCGCTAGCGGCCTTATGCTCCTGCCATTTTGCTTTTGCATAATATAAAAAGAGGCTGCGTCCTGCTTGGGCGAAGCGTAAGGAATTGGAGATAGAGGCTTCTTGCAATCTGCTATCATACCAGGTGGCATTTGGTATATCTGGCGCATGTAGCGCATCAGCATGGCCAATATTAGGAATAAGATGCTTAGTCCACTGGCTAAAGCCATTAAAGCCATCGAAGGTGCCGGTGAAGTTTTGATGCGCCCACGTATCGGCAAAAGTATGAGAGGCAATGCCAATTAGGTAAGGGTCTGCTTCAGCAAGGGCCCACTCCATAAGCTGATTAGATAATGTGCTACTTGGACTGGTAGCAAGGCGATTAATTTGTCCATCTATGCGTTTACTTGCTACCTCCTGCTCATTACCAGGCAGGAAGTGATATACGGGGTATATTGTATTGGTAAAATTGGTAGTGTGATTCAGACCATATGTTTGTGTAGGGCAGGAGAAATAGATGCTTTTCACTGCCACTTTTACTAGGGTGGAGTTATCGTCAACATACTGGGAGCTATAGGCAATCTGAAAGGCCTTAGGAGGTGGATACCCTGCCTTTACTGCAGCTAGGTAGGTTATGTAGTAGTGAAATTCTATGTCCATTAGAAGGCAGGGTAGGTTGTTGTAGCTATGAACCTAGCTCACGAACTTTCTATCAGGAAGGCTAAGGCTACTAATTATAAACCTCTTTGCGATGTCCTACTCGCACTACTATTATCATAACTTCTTGCTTGTTGACCTCATATATAACTCTATAGTCGCCAAACCTGTATCTATACAATCCATTCAATTGTCCTGATAGAGGCTTGCCTAACTTCTGTGGGCTCTGACTCAGGTGCTTTTCAACTTTCTTTACCAAATTAATGGCTTTTGCTTTATCAAGTGTTTTAAGATCTTGCAGTGCTGATTTATCCCAAGTCACTGTATACATCGCTCTACTCTTCTAATATTTTTAGCACTTCCTTGGTAGATAGCACCTTCCTTTTAGGTGCAGATATCCTTTCCAAAGCAATATAAGTATCCTCCATATCTTCAAGATAACGTGATAGGGCCTCTTTAATATAGAAACTCTTAGGGCGGTGTGTTAGGGCACTAAGCCTACATAGGCTAGCTTCCATTTCTTCTGATAATCGTACTGATGTCATCTTAGGTTTCCTTTTTTCTTTATCGTAACACAAGTGCTACATGTAATACAAGAGTTTGCTACTAAGAAGCATGAAGATTTTTGTTTCTATAATTCCTAGTTATTTCCTAAACTCGATATAACTCTATAGTCGCCAAACCTGTATCTATATATCAATTGCCCTGATAAAGGTTTGCCTAACTTCTGTGGACTCTGGCTCAGGTGCTTTTCCACTTTCTTTACCAAATTAATGGCTTTTGTTTTATCAAGTGTTTTGAGATCCTGCAGTGCTGATTTATCCCAAGCGACCGTATACATCGCTCTACTCTTCTAATATTTTTAGCACTTCCTTGGTAGACACTTCCTTTTAGGTGCAAGTTTTTATTGATTATTATCAACTTAACCCTATTGTAAGGCCGATGGCACTGGCTATAAGCAAGCTAGCTATAACTCCAACGACTATATGTATATTTTCTCCTTGAGATTTCTTTGGCTCATCAAACCGCATCGTAGCTGCCAATAAAGAGAAGTGCTCAGAGCTAGGGTCAGAGCATTTCTTAATCAGCTCTTCACCTTTGCGCTTGTTTTCTAAATGCATAATTGCTACCCATTCTAGCGGCGTATATTTCATTTCTTCCTTGTCTTTTGTTAATATGAAAGCAACATTTTGTGTGGACTTAGAGGCATTATATCGTGTTACGATAGTGCAATACCTATGCCAGTAGCTGTGCCAATAACAGCTAATATAACCGTAGTAGC
>JANPII010000085.1:0-2459 GCA_031424915.1 Pseudomonadota bacterium | reverse complement strand
AGCTTGGAATATTCACCACGATGGGCAATCAACTCTTGATGGCTGCCATACTCCACAACCTTGCCTTCCATAATGACATAAATCAGGTCTGCTGCCTCAATAGTGGAAAGGCGGTGAGCTATCACTATAGTTGTGCGTCCTTTCTTTAAGTATTCAAGGGCCATCTGTACCTGTTTTTCGGAGATACTATCAAGTGCGGAGGTGGCTTCATCCAGCAACAAAATCGGCGCATTCTTTAAAATAGCTCGGGCAATGGCAATACGTTGGCGTTGCCCACCTGACAATTTAAGGCCATGCTGTCCAATTGGAGTGTCATATCCTTCGGGTAAGGAGACGATGAAATCATGGGCAGCAGCAGCAAGGGCGGCATCAACTATCTCATCATTGGTGGCATCTAGTCTGCCGTAGCGAATATTTTCGTGGATTGTATCATCAAATAGTGCAACTTCCTGGCTAACTAGGGCTATAGAATTACGCAAGGAGCGGAGGCGCACATCTTTAATATCTTGGCCATCTATTGTGATGCTACCATAGTTAGGGTCATATAGACGTTCAATTAGATTTAGAATCGTGGTTTTGCCACTGCCTGATGTTCCTACCAGTGCCACTGTTTTGCCATGTGGTATTACTAAATTCAAACCATCCAGTATCCTCTGCTCAGATTTATAAGAAAAATAAACATTATTAAATTCAATGTTGTATGAGCTAAATGCAGTGTCTGCTTGTTTTGAATCATCTAGAATACGAGGCACATCATCAATCATCATAAATAATCGCCTAGATGCTGCTAAGCCTTCTTGTAAAGAGGTATGAAGCTGTGAGATTGTTTTAAGCGGCTTATAGGCCATAAGTAAAGCAGCGATAAACGAGAAAAATGCCCCAGGGGTAGTATATCCATGTACTACCTGGGTGCCACCATAAAATACTACTAGTGCTACTGCCAGTCCTCCTAATCCTTCCATAATTGGTGAAGAAGCAGATTCTATGTAACCGGCTTTACGGTATAACTCCAGGAAGCGCCTGATGATATTGCGCGCGCGAAAAATTTCATACTCTTCACGGCAATAAGATTTAATTATACGAGTGTTTTGAAATGTTTCATCTAAACGCACTGTAAAGTCCCCTAGCTCTTCTTGCATGCCACGAGCAATTTTGCGCATACGTTTGCCTAGTTGGATTATAGGGTAAAACGCTAATGGGAAAATAAAGACTGCGATCATCGCTAAACTAAAGCTCTGATAAAACATGATGCCAATTAATCCTAAGAGTGTGCAAAACTCCATCACCATGCCGGTCAGCACATCGGAGACACTTTTACGCATAGCATTTATGTCGTTGGTAAAACGAGATATTAAATTGCCAGATGGATATTCCATTAGCACTCGCATATCAGAATAGATAATATGCGCATAGAGGCGCAGCTGAATATCTGCAACTATCTTTTGGCCAATCATCTTAAGTGTGCATGACTGAAAGAAAGTAGCACCTCCTTTTATCAAAGTATTGCCAAATACTGCTAGTGGAATTAGATAGAGCATACTGTGATTGCGTTTGAGAAAAATCTCATCCAACACTGGTTGCATCAACCAGGCGTTAGCTGCGGTAGTAAGGGCAATCAGGATCATGCAGAAAACTACAAAGAGTAAGCTCTTGCGTTGTGAGTGAACATGCTCACTAAAGACACGCCCTACTAAGTAGAGGCTGCTGTCATATTGATTTTTTATTTCAGTGCTACCGGGCACGATATGGCTCTCTTAATCAACTATCTTTTTCCAGATTTCCTTAAGGAAAGACTGGTGTTGTTTACGTAGAGCTTCCATGTCTTGTTCAAACTTTTCCTCCTCTATAGAGATATCATCTTTTGGTAGCTGTTTTGTAGCGGCGCCATTCTTTTCATGGGGCTGCTTCTTACGTTCTTGACTATGGCGACGGCGTTTTGGCCCTTCGCTATTTTCAGCCTGCTGCTCATCTTTCTTATTTACAAATTTATCCTCTTGACTCAACTTGCCCTCTCCTGCTGCGTTTGGAGCTGGCTTAATTTCTTTGCGTTTATCCCAACGCCTTTTAGGAGATGGAGGAATATCTTGTTCTTCTTCATTGTCTTCCATAGGTATCGGAGTAATATCAGATGGAGAAAGCGCTGTTGATATAAGTTTGACAGTCCCCTTAACTTTTTCCATAAAGAACCCATCAGCACCGGCTTCTTCATCCACCTGGAAAGTTATAATGCCTCTAGCCACTTTTTCAAGGGCAGTTACTGCTTCTCTTTTAGTATTTAAGATAGATAATATCACTTGGGCACTGGCCATTACCTTTAATTCGGCAAAACTACTGTGTGCAATTTCATTAGCAATAGCACGCAATATAGCCACAGCGGTGGCTGTTAAATGGCGTACTCGACCGCGGCCATTACAATGTGTGCATGGGTGGGTATTTACTTCCCAAAAATTGGGTCTTAG
>JANPII010000084.1:0-3541 GCA_031424915.1 Pseudomonadota bacterium | reverse complement strand
GCTCTTGAATTCGGGCGTTATCCTGGTCGTGCATCGCCTTTATTAAATCATTGAACGAGCTAATATGCTCGTCATCCTTCAGATATTCCTGCAAACTCTTCCAAGCTATAAAGATTCCTTTTTTACCCTCATCCTCTGCGTTATCTTCTTTCTCTATGCCTTTCCAAGTCTCAAAACTTTCTGTTATTACTTTATTTACGTCTACCTTATTTATATCTTGCATGTCTTGCAATTTTTTCAAGCTTTTCTCAGCTTCTTCGTATGCGTCGCTTGTCTCTTTATTCTTTGCTTCTTGCTGAGTAATGTGCTGTTGCAGTGCCTCTATTCCATTAATAATGTAGCCACACAGCTCAGGATAGCCTGGCTTTGCCTCTACTGTTTTACTAGTAAGTGTCTCTAATTTCTCATGCCATGGCTTATCTTTATAACCTGGCGCTGTTTTATCCTCTATACATTCATCTATAATTGCATTGAGCTGTTGCTTGAAGCCCTCTGCGCCACTCTTTAAGACCGTATCCCAAGCACTTTGGTCCACCGTCATAGCCCACACCCCCTCTTCGCCTATAAGAGCAGAAGCGCACTCTTTCCACCAATCAGCAAGGGCAAGATGATCGTCTGCCTTAAAAAGGCTATCTAAACTAATCATGTGCTGCAGCCACTTTTCTAGCTTCTTTTGAAGGTCACTGGATTTACTGGTAATCACCAGCTTGTTTTCTAGGCTTTGCAGCAACCCTTGGGCATAACTTCCCTTATCCTTATCTTTAACAGACCTATTTTCATGTTCCGCGCCATGCACCACTCGTATAAATTCTTCCCGTAAGTTAGATCGAGCCATACAAACCTCTACATTTTAAAACTAGGCGATAGTATAGGTGATATTTATAAGAAAGTCAAGCAAAGCTTAGTTTATGCCAGCTATTTTCAGTTAGATACAAAGTGATTAATACTACTTCTTATCTCCAGGCTTTGGAAGCTCTGCCTTTGGTAAATCAACCTTTGGTAGCGCTTTTTTAACATCCTTAAACTTATATAGCCCTTTGCTCGCATCATTAGGATCCAAAATAGATGGAGATTGATCTTGCCCTGGGTCTGCCATACTTGATATACCCTGCCCCATTCTATATAAAGTACTAGGCGCAGTAGGCAAACCGGATATTGCCTTACCAAGCATACCCCCCAGCATTCCCCCCATAGCCCCAGCAGGACCACCCATTGAATCAAATTTATCACGCACTTTTTTCTCAACCGCCTCCCCTAGTAGCTCACGCTGCGCTCCAATTTGCGCTGACGGCCTGGACATAAGCTTATCCATACCTGTGGCAAACCTTGAATTACTCCATTGCTGCATCGCACCTCCATATAATTGACTCGTTGGCATCCGGGCAGCGCCACTTAAAGTATCAACTATTTCTGGGATTTTTTCTATGAATGTATAAAATAAGATAGATACCAATAAGAAGCTCACTAAATTAGAAAAAGTTAATGAGGCATCTACCTGAGCAAAATTCTGTATATTCCAAAACTTTATATCGACCCAAGTTGTACCTGCTACTACTAGCTTCCATATGCTTTCCCAGCATATTTTATAAAATAATATTTTCTGTATGTTACCCATTATTAACTTTACCATTAGCGCTAGAGTCGCAGCCAAGAAGATTAACATCATACCTGTAGAAATCAGCTGTTTTAGCCAATCATCGAACATGTTACGTGTAAGGCTAAATAGTGCCATAGTAATAAATATAGGCGCCATAATGACAAGCATAGCCACATTCACTAGAGCAAGTAGATAAATCAGTATGCTCTTTAAAATTGTCAATAACATGAATACAACGCATATATAAATGACAGGGATAAAATAACATTTTTCTGTAAACAGCAGAGCCCAGATTTTCTGGTGAAAGGGGGCAGAAGTGAGCATCTTTAAAATAACATCATATACCCCTAGAGAGCTAGAGCCATCTGGTATTAGAAATACTGGTTGCGTCGGATCTTTATTGCTAAAAACAGTCGCCTTAATGATAAAATCTGCAATGCTCTGCGCGCCATCACTAAATAAGCTGAAAAAATAGGTATTAAAAAACTCCCAACTCTCAGTAGATATTAAAGCGCCAATAATACCCACCTTAAACAAGCGAACAACTAGCTCTCCTCGATGCATCTTCAACATACCTATCATAAATAGAATGCTAGAAAACATAATGTACAACATCAGAGTAGCTCTAATCATAGGGACCAGCTTACTTTTTTGCGTTAGATACTCATAAATACTTTTTTTTACTGTTTCTAATGTCGATTTAAACATGTTCAATGTGTCAGTGACAAAACCATGTTTCTCATATACGCCATTTACTAAAGTTATAGTATATGAACCAGCATTATCATCATAATAGCGATCCAATATTTTGAAATATAGGCGGCCTTTCTTTAATCCCGGCTGCCCACTGGCATTGGTGTCGGTGACTAGCCGCGTACTACCATCAGGCGCTACATCGAAGTACTGTGTTTTATCCATCTCAAAATATTTTGTTTTATCAGACAAGGACTTCAGCGGCCCTACACGAAATGTACGAAACATCGTAGTAGGTAGAGCCATAGCATTATCTAGTTGATTAGGATCAACCTGTGGTCCCGCATCAGATAATGCAATTAATCCATAAAGACCATAGCCTTGGCTTTCCTTACAATGCTGCCCTCTTCCCTTAATCCTTTGGCCATTACTAAGGCATAATGCGTCTTGGGTGACCCCGGCTTTACATGGTACAAGATTACATTCTACTTCTGTACCTGGTATAGATGATAATCCCCAAGGGTACCACTCTCCTTCTACATAACCCTTAAGCCCAATCTGTCCATTAACAGCCATGTCAGAGACAAATAAGCCAGCATCGACCCAAGGAGTAATCTGCTTATCTATTGGCTCTTTTTGCAACAATTCTAAATCATTGTCTCTAGGATTTGCCGCTACCGATACCACTCCTCCTGCACCAAAATCGCCAGCAGGCACGCAATATGCAGCATGCGCCAAGTGTGGTATCAACACCAACACTAATATTAACCAATATTTTAGCGTACACCTCATATTTTATCTCTTCTTGGCCTCTTTATGCGCTTGCCGGATAATTTTTTCACGTTGTTTCTTAACTTGACCCTGTTGGGAAGACCCAGTAATAGCCTCTAATGCCTCTGCGCCCTTAGTAAAAGGATTGGCTTGAGTGGCTAAGTGCCCCAAGTGCACCCCAAAGAATGCTCCAGAAATCAATTGCGTTGCTAAACTTGTCATTACATCAATCATTGCATAACTACCGATTGCCACTAGCAAAAAGCCAATTGCCACTGCGGCAGAAGAAATAGGAGAAGATAAAAATCCTACACCTGAGGCAGCAGAATACATTGTCACATAGCCATTGATTATGCACCAATCTAATATTTTTAATAAGCATGCCTCACAAACTGTGAACCATAATGTCATATAAAACATGGCTAACAATAGTTTAGACATAATACCTAACATGGTAAATACCAGAATCGGCTGGAAAGC
>JANPII010000083.1:0-4198 GCA_031424915.1 Pseudomonadota bacterium | reverse complement strand
ACCACTGCTGGGTTGGTTCCTCCAGCTATCATTATCGTCTTAGCATTAGGCCTTTTCATATTGCCTAGCTGCTTTCTTTCTGCAACAGGAGGGCAGCTTGGAGATGTTTTTGATAAAGCCAAAGTGATTCGCTGGGTGAAGCTACTCAATATTGCGGTTAGCTTACTGGCAGTTGTAGGCTTCATAGGTAATAGCTACATAATATTGCTAACCTCTCTTTTCCTTCTAGGAGTACAAGCGGCCCTATTTGGGGCTGTTAAATATAGCATATTACCTGAGCATTTACAGCAGGATGAACTTATGTTTGGCAATGCTTTAATTGAATCTAGTACCTTTTTTGCTATTCTGCTTGGTATAATGATGGGAGGACTTGTAGTGTCTGGCACCCATGTGGAGCTAGCTTTTGCTTGTATAGTAACTGTGTTAGGTGCTGTTGCTTCTTATATTTTTGCCCTATTTATTCCCGCAACTAAAAGGCGTGATAAGAAGCTAGTTATTGATATAAACTTTTTACGTGCCACACGACAGTGCGTGGAATACGCTCGCGGCCAACATGAAGCGTTTCTTGCAATCTTAGGCATATCTTGGTTTTGGCTTATTGGCAGCGTCTTTATGTCTCAAATCCCCGGCCTTACAAAGGATGTATTTGGGGGCGACGAGTCAGCCTTTATTATGTTGCTTTCCATATTTTCAGTTGGTACGGGAGTAGGCTCAGTAGCTATAAGCAAAATATTACGTGACCCAACTAACGTGCATTTTGTTCCTACCTCAATATTGCTTATGAGCGTAGTGCTGCTAGATCTTTGGTGGAATGCAAGTAATTATGCAGTAAACAACAAAAGCCTGGAAGGCATCCACTTCTTATTGGCGCAACCAGAGATCCTATGGGTCTGCCTTGACTTTTTTCTTCTTGGAGTTTTCGGCGGGCTATACATTGTGCCGCTTTACTCCTTTCTTCAAGTACAGGCTAAGCAATCCCATAGAAGTAGGATTATTGCTGCAAACAACATAATTAGCTCAGTGTTTATTGTAGGTGCGAGTATGCTTAGTATGGGCTTACTCTATGTAGGTTTAACTGTATCGCAGCTGCTTTTCATACTAGCCATCGCCAATGTCTTTACCACTGTCTACATATGTCGAATTTTACCAGATACAGTTGTACGTAATTTCCTAAAGATGGCATTACGCTTAATTTGTAGGATAGAAGTGGTAGGGCTGGAAAATTATTATAAGGCCGGACCGCGAGTTTTAATCATTGCCAACCATGCCTCATTTATAGATCCATTGCTTATTGGAGTATTTATTCCTCATAGGCTAATTTTTGCTATTGATACCTATATGGCTAAATCGTGGTGGGTACGCCCATTCTTAGGCTTCCTTCGTGCCCATCCTATAGATCCTAGCAATCCAATGGCTACAAAGACATTAATCGATAAACTTAAATCTAATCAACCAGTAGTAATATTTCCTGAAGGACGCATTACAGTAACTGGGTCATTAATGAAGATTTATGAAGGACCAGGCCTTATTGCCGAAAAAGCTGGTGCCACTTTACTACCTATACGCCTAGAGGGCGCACAGTTCAGCCTATTTTCTCGTATGCATGGAAAGCTGCGCTTGCGTCTATTCCCACGTATTAAGATGACAATACTCCCCCCACAACATCTGGAAATTACTCCGCAAGAAGAGAACTCCTCTAGCCGTGAACGCCGGCACATTATTGGAGATAAGCTATATGATATTATGTCCGAGATGATGTTCAGTGGCGCGGAGAATCACCATACCTTATTTGAATCTCTTTTGGAGGCAAGGCGGCAATTTGGTGGTAGGCATGTTATTGCCAGCGATATCAACCAAACTACTATAACTTATAATAAGCTTATTTTGGGCAGCATAGTACTAGGCTATGTAATGAAGAAAATGACCTCTTATAGTGAAAATATAGGAGTATTGTTACCTAATTCCGTAGGTGCCTTAGTTACGATGTTTGGGTTAATTGCCTATGGTCGCATACCAGCTATGCTTAACTTCTCATCCGGACATGCAAGTGTGATCTCTTGTTGTGAAGCCGCACAGGTGGGTATAATCTATACTTCGCGTACTTTTATAGAAAAAGGCGATCTGCACGACTTGATTAGCGCCCTTATTAACGCGGGGTTTAATATAATTTATCTAGAGGATTTACGTACCTGCATTTCTATTAAAGATAAGCTACGTGGCTTTTTCCAATCTTGGTATGCTGAGAGTTGGTATCGTCGATATATTACCAAAATGTCTCCAAACAACAAGGTTGATTCGGCTTCTGCTGCTGTAGTGCTGTTCACTTCGGGTTCAGAAGGGGCTCCAAAGGGTGTGGTTTTAAGCCATAATAATATTATTGCTAACCTACAGCAGGTCTCCTCAAGAGTAGATTTCAATTCCAGTGATCGCGTATTTAATGCCTTACCTATGTTTCATTCATTTGGTTTAACAGGCGGAACCTTTCTGCCATTATTCTCTGGGGTATATGTTTTCTTTTACCCATCGCCCCTACATTATAGAATAATTCCAGAGATGGTATATGGGGTTAGCACCACCATATTCTTTGGCACCGATACTTTCCTTTCGGGCTATGCTAAATATGCCCATCCATATGATTTCTTTAGCATACGGTATATTTTTGCTGGTGCAGAAAAGCTACGCGAGGAAACTCGCCGATTGTGGTTAGAAAAATTTGGTATTCGTGTATTGGAAGGATACGGCACGACTGAAACTTCCCCAATACTTGCAGTAAATACTCCTATGCACTGCAAATTTGGTACTGTTGGCCGACTCTTACCTAATATGAAATTTCACCTATTGCCAGTAGAAGGTATCGCTCGAGGGGGCAAGCTAGCTGTTAAAGGGCCAAACGTCATGCTAGGCTATTTAAGACAAGAACAACCAGGGGTTATCCAAAAGCCTTCAATTGCTATAGATGGCCAAATTCTAGAAGGTTGGTATGATACAGGTGACATTGTAGAAATAGATAACGAACATTACATTACCATCTTAGGACGTGCTAAAAGATTTGCCAAGGTAGGAGGTGAGATGATCTCCCTGACTATGATAGAAGAAATAATTAACAAGCTCTGGCCTGGTTATCTCCACGCAGCCCTTCATGTTCCCGACTTACGCAAAGGGGAAGCAATTATATTATTTACAGATTTCCCAAATGCCTCACGCGAAGAAATTATAACGTTTTTCAAACAAAGTGGTTATAGCGAATTATTTATCCCTCAACAAATACGCTATATGGAATCTATTCCAACTTTGGCAACTGGTAAAATTGATTACGTGCAAATGAAGAAGCTGTTGGAATCCGAGCAATTGGAAGAATAGAGGAGTCTTATGCAGCTTGATAAACGGGCTACAGCTTATAACTATGGCATACTAGCAGAGCAGTATGCCGCCCACCACTTAGAACAACTAGGCTACCAGATACTTAAGCGGCGCTATAAGTGTCGTTATGGGGAGTTAGATCTAATATGCCAGCACCAAAATACCCTTTTGTTTGTTGAAGTAAAAGCCAGGCAAGATGCAAGTCATTTACCTATTATTTTGCCAAAGCAAGTAAGTCGCAATTGTAGTGCGGCTGGAATTTTTCTGTCAACCCATCCCCAATATCAGCATTATCAACTGCGCTTTGATTATATAGTAATCCACCGCAATAAAGTGGCCTATCACCTAGAAAATGCTTGGGAATATGTCGACTCTTCTATGTCATGGTAGACGTTCAGCCAATGGTGTCAACGTAATGGGGTGCTACTTTGTTTAGTTTCGCTACAAAGTGTTGTACCTGCTGCTTGATCGCGGTACTCATACCAAGTCTAGGAAATAACTATACACTTGAAGCGGCGCCTTTTTGGTAATTTTAACATACCATTTTCGCGCAAGTATTTGAATACAGGCGTCTCAAAGATAAGCCAAAATTCCACAAAAATTTTCAAGTGTGAACTTATTTTCTAGACTTGGTATCACTCCAAAGCTTGTAGCCTATATGGACCCCGTGGTCCAAGCTATGGTGCGACAGTTGCTGTGCTATAATATTACTTTTGTGGGCCAGCCAGTAACGTGAACGGATACGTAGAAGCAGATCTAGCGCTTCATATCACGTGTCTCATCTTTATCTAGATCAACTTGATCTGACACATTCACTGATACTTTTGGCTTTTCTAAT
>JANPII010000082.1:0-2632 GCA_031424915.1 Pseudomonadota bacterium | reverse complement strand
ACATGGAGATGGTGAGCATTGGGTATCTCACTTTCTTTTGCCATATGAACGAGAAGATGAAAAAATAGAGGTTATACATCTTTATCGTAACTCGGTAGATGGTACCATACGCTCAGAAAAAGGATGCTCTACCACTGGTTTAAAACTTATTGATCCAATTACTAGAACCATAGAAGAATTTGAAAGGGATCAAGAAATCGAAGAGAATGATCATCAGCTGACTAGAGGAAAAGCTACGAATGAAAATGCAGCTACACCTGCTGATATATTAGCTTTCAACATTGATATTTCGCACAAACAGCAAATAGACAACAACTGCGGCCTAGCTACAATCTCCAATGTGGTTAGTATAATTTTGCACCATCTGTTGATGAAAGAATTCTCTCCCAAAGAAGCACAAGCCAAATGGCAAACCGCAAGATTTAAGGATGAAGACCTTGCCTTTGCTCGGACTAATGCAGAAATCCCGCCAGATCGCATTCCTGGACGCGAGCCTATAGATGAAAGCGATATAGATTATACATTAGCTTTAATAGAGCTACAAGACAAATACAACAAAAGATATCGTGACAGAATGACAGCTTTTATGCTGGAGCTGCAAGCTAATTTAAACTCCCTACTTAAAGATGTGGGCAATGAAAATCCACCCAAAAACTGGCAAGAAGCGTACAGCAAAGATCACCCTATTTATACAACCATAACCTTACGCTCTAAGCTATTAACCAAAATAGCCGATATTTCATTAAGCGAGATGGGAGATGAGCGTGACCAAATATTACCCAATCTATTGCATAATTTGCGACGTATAGTGTTGTACACTCCTACTACTATGTCTACATATGAACAGAGTGCCATAGACTTAGCTCAAGTTGATAATCTACTAACTAAAATACCTGAAGTGATGCCTGGTAATAAAGATTGGAAAGTACAATTCCCTATAGTTCAAAGCGCAGCAACCAAGCTTTTTGGTGCAGTATGGCAAGGTAGGTATCAGGAGCTTAATTATGAGAACACCAAGATTGATGACTCAGATCTTTTGTTTCATGAAACGAGTGTAACTTTTAAGATACCAAAAAAACCTTCTCGCTCATCTAACTCTACCAGCAATTCACCACCGATTGAGGATACAAAAAGTACCCTAGGATATCAACCTACTGTTAAGCAAAATGCAAATACTAACCCCCATACCAGCAATCCCTTTTCTACGCGCAAGTCTACAAAAATTAATGAGTTAAAAAATAGATTAGGCTATCACAATCTTACTGATGACCAGAAGGGAGAAATAGACAAAATCCTCAATCGCACAGATAACTTTAATAATTTCCTCGAAACTTTGTCATTTTTAGATTGCTATGGTCATTACGGCAAAGCTGTTGCAGCTTTTACCCCATTTTCAGGCTGTGGATTTATACTAGGCAATGTAGGAATAAATGCGCTGATAGCCGAAGAATTCCTAGAAATTAGTGCCACTATTGAAGCAATGGCAGCAGCAATTAGTGCTTGTATTAACAGCGAATTAACTTTAACTGCAGTATACATTGGCTTTGGCCCTATAGCAACAGCACTACTAATGGGCATCGCAGGCACAGGATTACTGATCTACACCGATGTAATTGAACCATCTGTGGCTTGGAAAATTGGCAACGCTGCAAAGCTGTTAGCCCTACAAAATCTCGAGGAAGTAGTGCGCTAACTCAGCCTATTTGCCATCTCCATAAATAGTTTGGTAGCCATAGAGTTATGCTGACTGTAAGTTAGTGGCTTACCGCTATCTGAAGCAACGGCCAGCTCAGGCATTATGGGTAGCTGTGCCAACAACGCCAAGCCACGTTCTTGTGCTAATTTTTGACCGCCCTCCTGTCCAAATATATATAACTTCTGATCGCTAGTAGGCTCCATAAAATATGCCATGTTCTCAACCACACCTAATACCGGAACTTTGAGTTTATCAAACATATCCAGTGCTTTAACCACATCAATTATCGCTAACTTCTGCGGAGTAGTAACTACTATTGCGCCATCTACTTGATAATTTTCACACAAAGATAGGTGTATATCCCCTGTGCCAGGAGGAGTATCAATAATTAGATAATCCAACTCACCCCAGATAGTTTGCATCAATAGTTGATATAGCGCCTTGCTTACCATGGGGCCACGCCATACAGCCGCAGCTTCTGGGTCCACTAAAAAACCAATGGACATTAAGGCAATGCCACATTGGTGCAAAGGCTGCATTAATGTGCCATCCAGAAGCGGCCGCCGGTTTATTCCAAATAATTGAGGTATTGAAGGGCCATAAATATCTGCATCCAGCAGCCCTACCCTATTTCCTTTATCCATAAGCGCGATAGCTAAGTTAGCAGCAACTGTCGATTTTCCTACCCCCCCTTTGCCAGAGGCAACCAATATAATATTTTTGATTCCAGATGGCCGTTGCTTGCCATGTGACTTGGGCGGCTTCTTAGCAGTATCCGCCGCTGTTAGCACTACCCGCACCTGCTTTACTGCAGGCAAACCACGCAAAGCCGCTACATTCCACACATTGCCAACGGTGGTACCCCAACGACCTTGCTTTTGCCTATCCACCAAAGCACCCACCATGCGCGGCAAATCCTCTTTCCAACGTGGATCG
>JANPII010000081.1:0-2472 GCA_031424915.1 Pseudomonadota bacterium | reverse complement strand
GGATGAAGCTTCTAGCCGTCTACGTATGCAGGTGGATAGCAAGCCTGAAGCTATAGATGAAATAGATCGTAAAATCATGCAATACAAAATCGAAGCTCTTACTTTAGAAAAGGAGGAAGATAAAGATTCCAAAGATCGTCTAGCAATGCTCAAAAAAGAGCTTGAAAGTCTAGAGGCAAAGTCATTGGATCTGACTAGCAAGTGGCAATCAGAGAAGATGAAGATTAACGAAGTTAAGGACTTAAAATCGAAGCTTGACGTTGCGCGATTAGAGCTAGAATCCGCACAGAGGCATGGTGACTTGGCTAAGGCTAGTGAATTGAAGTATGGTCTTATTCCCGACTTGGAGAAGAAGCTAAAAGAAGCAGAAGTTTTACATGACAATAGTATGCTGCAAGAGATAGTAACAGAAGGTGATATAGCAACAATAGTCTCTAAATGGACGGGTATACCAGTAGACCGTATGCTAGAAGGAGAGCGTGAGAAGCTTCTACATATGGAAGACTATTTGCGGCAAATTGTTGTGGGGCAAGAAACCGCCCTTAAGGCCGTGAGCAATGCTGTACGTATGTCTCGGGCCGGCTTAAGCTCTCATGCTAAACCTATTGGATCATTCCTTTTCTTAGGTCCAACGGGGGTGGGTAAGACTGAATTAACTAAAGCATTAGCTCAGTTTATGTTTGATGATCCCCGTGCGATAGTGCGTATAGATATGTCGGAATATATAGAAAAGCATGCAGTAGCACGTCTTGTTGGCGCCCCTCCTGGGTATGTTGGCTATGAAGAAGGGGGAGTGTTGACTGAAGCTGTGCGTCGTCGCCCTTATCAGGTTATATTATTCGATGAAGTAGAAAAAGCCCACCCTGATGTATTTAATATTCTGTTGCAGGTATTAGATGAAGGACGTCTAACTGATGGACGGGGCCGGACAGTTGATTTTCGTAATACCATAATCATTCTCACATCTAATTTAGGATCACATTATATTGCTGATCTGGCAATTGGTGCCAGTATTGAGCACGTGCGTGATAAAGTAATGGAATCGGTGCGTGAAGCATTTAAGCCGGAATTTATCAATCGATTAGATGAGATTATTCTATTTAACCGCCTACAACGCGAAAGTATGGATGCAATTGTAGAAATTCAAATTAAAGAGTTGCAGAACATACTTATAAGTAAGAATATTAAGATAGTAATTGATGAAAAGGCTAAGGAATGGTTGGCCTCACAAGGATATGACTCGGTGTATGGGGCAAGACCACTAAAACGGGTAATGCAGAAGAACCTCTATCACAGTTTATCTGAAAAGATGCTGGCAGGGGAGGTAAAAGAGGGGAGTACCGTGCTAGTAAGTAGTGATGGTCATAGTTTAAGCTTGGCAGTCTAAATTTTGCGTATGCCACGCGCATGCCGCGTGCCATATTCGGAAATCCTTACGTTGACGCCATTGACTGAGCACTTACTGCATCAGATGGCATAAGGCTAGGATAATCTCAATCATAATCAGGCAGATAATTATCCACTCTAAGCGAGCAGAATGCAGGTGTTGCTGCTCATTAGAAAGCATCACATATAGTTCATGAATTACATCTACACGTTTATTAAGAATGTCTATTCGTGTCTTAAGATCTAAAAAAGCGATTGTCATCACATGATAGGGCTCATACTTGGGTTTACGCCAGAAGAATTCAGGTGTATCAAGAATGGCGCTGTGCAGATTGATTAAGTTTTTCACTGCAAACAGCTCTCCCATTTTACGGGCTAATGTTTTGCGAGTTAAACTGATTTTACCATAGTCTATAAGCTCTTGTGGAATCTTTTTAGTCAGCTCAATAGTATTGTCTACCGATGCTTCAAAAAAAGCTAATTTTACTGACTGTGAAAGGCCATAAGAAATTGAAACTTTTAAAATAGGGGCGTCAGAACCTAGTGTAATAAGATCGCTTTCCTCATCAATCTCTGTTTCAGCACCCTCCATTAAAAGGTATTGGCAGCTGTCGGTAAGTAGGCTCTTAACAGGGTTTGTTAGATATTTTGCTAAACGCTTAAGAATCAATTTTTCATCATAATGTGTGCTGCCCCAAAATACAACACACCCATATTTAAAGACTAGAACTTCGCAATATCTTTGCTCCGTCACTTCCTCGCTTTCTAAAGGAAATTTGGCGTATAATACCTCATTGTAGTACAGCTGACATTCTACATGGATAGTTTGTAGATGATCCATTGCTTTGTTAAGATTGTATCCATCTCCGGTACAATATGATGCGCAGCGCATTATTTATTTCCCTCATTTTTGGTAAATATTATACTATAAAGCTGCTAGGTGCAAGGGCTATTGCTGGTTTCCTAAAATTATAATGCCGCCAGTGCTTTTTCTATATTGGTATATAATTCAGGTGGTAAAGCTAACAACGGCAGGCGCATAGTAGGGGTTGCAATCTTGCCTAGCTTAAAAGCCGCATATTTAAT
>JANPII010000080.1:0-3413 GCA_031424915.1 Pseudomonadota bacterium | reverse complement strand
GTTGATCCAAGCCCTGGGCGATAAAGAGGAAGAGGTCAGGTGGTATGCAGCCTATGCGCTAGGTAATATTGGTGCGCCCGCTGTAGCTGCTGTAGCTGCTGTACCTGCGTTGATCCAAGCCCTGGGCGATAAAGTGTATGGGGTCAGGAGTTCTGCAGCCTATGCGCTAGGTCAGATTGGTGCGTCTGCAGTGCCTGCGTTGATCCAAGCCCTGGGCGATAAAGAGGGTTGGGTCAGGAGTTCTGCAGCCTCTGCGCTAGGTCAGATTGGTGCGCCCGCTGTAGCTGCTGTACCTGCGTTGATCAAAGCCCTGGGCGATAAAGAGGAAAATGTCAGGAGTTGGGTGGCAGATGCGCTAGGGGAGATTAGTACTTCTGAAGCTAAACAAGCTGCTGCGATTTATAAAGAAGCACCATTACATGCTGCAGCAGAGCAAGGAGATATAGCTAAAATCAAAACCATACTTGCTGAAGGCTATATAAGCGTGAATGCTTTCAACCCAGATGGCAACACCCCATTGCAATGCGCGGCAAAGAATAAATATTGGGACATAGTCAAGATGTTAGCAGAGCATGGTGCTGATATAACCTGCCTTAATGATCTACCGGAGGTGCCTAAGCATATATTAGCAGAGCTGCAAAAGATCCAACAGCGTAATGACAAAGATAATGGCCCGGAGAAGTAAGATGCTTGCTTCGAATACTAGGCTTAGCGTCAAGCAGTAAAAGGGCATGCCTTAGAGAGTATGCTGACATAAGTCCTGTATTTTATCTATCCTTAGGTATATACTGTAATACTGAGCAGTGGCTTATAATCAAGTATTAAGGATAAACATGAAACCTATAGAACAGAAAGAAAAACTATTTGAGCTAAGAGCTAAAGGATATTCGTTACAGGCAATCGCCAATGAGCTTGGTATAGCCAAACAGACAGCCATTAATTGGGTGAAGGAATTGGAGGTTGAAATACAAAATGCTAAAGCTTTGGAATTAGATGCTTTGTATGAAAAGCACTTAATGAGCAAACAGGCACGTATAGAGCTGTTTAGCGAGCAATTAGCCAAGGTCAGAGGAGAGCTAAGCAAGCGCCAGCTTGATGAGGTTAGTACCGAGAAACTATTTGATATGCAACTCAAGCTACTTGCTACTATGAAACAAGAAAAGGAGACTCTGGCTTTAATAGGGGGTTCTGATGGTTTTGAGATCAGCAGAATTCTGGCTTCCAACCAATCTTATAGCATTGAAAACTAGACCAAAAGTAGTACGTTTTTTTATCATCAGACAGTCTGATTTACTAGGCATACCCTTATTATGTAATATATAGGCAAAAAGCTGCTACACGAAATATTTTATAACTAGCTAACGATTCCATGCACATTTTTAATATTACGCACCAAATTATCGAAGGTTTTCCAAAAAAGAGCCTTCTCCCCTCCTTTCCTGAGCTCCCAAGTTATGTACCTTCCTTTAGAGCACTTGCTTGGATTTACACTAAATTTTTGCTCTGTTGCTGTATTAGCTAATTCCCTCATTTGCACCCAGACTCCTTCAGAGGATACTGATCCTTTGAGATTAAACTCAGAGCATAATACTTGTTCTATGAAGTTGTTTAACCATGTGCCAAGATTTCCTTTTGGTACTAATATACGAGCCTCCTTATTATGTGATAATTGCGGAAGTGTTTCACTCTTTATTTGTTCTAACACATTCTGTATTTCCACAGTTTTTAATAGAATAGGCCCCTGATAAGTTACAGTTATATTAAGCTCAAATGAAAGTAACCCACTCGAAATCATAACAAGCTTGCCTTCTCCTGTTACGAATGAATAAGAGAAAAGATGTGCTTCAGGCGCCCAACGCTCAAAAGGCAGGAGAAATTGCTTGTATGTGGTCCTATCGAATAAGACAGGATTTAAAATTTTACCTCCCATTAAACTTAATATTTCTTTGCGTATAGATTCATAACGAAATGCAGTAACCAGTCCTAGAGCTTGAGCATCATTGAACCCTCTTTTCAAGCACGTTTTAATACAAGTATCCTGACGAACTAGATTACGTGAGACTTGAGGAACTACAGTAGCAATACGTGCTTTTTTAGAATAGGAGAGCATGCCCTCACATAATACCTCTTCTTGATTCCACTCTTGACCATAATATGTGCGGCCTAAGAGATCAAAGCTTTCTGACAGTTTACTGTAGCCTGCAGGTATAATTTCTTCCACTTTTATCCTCCAAATATTTTATCATTCATCCTACGTACCACATCGGCATTATGGGCCTCAGATAGGTGGCTATAGCGTTTGACCATACTGAGTGTTTTGTGACCCAGTACGGCAGCTATCTCCATGGTAGAAGCCCCGCCCATAGCAAGGTATGAAGCTGCAGAGTGTCGTAGATCATGGAAGCGGAAGTCTTGTATCCCCGCTCTTTCCAGCGCTGCTTCCCATGCACTACGTATGTCTATTGGCTGCAGGCCATCGATACTAGGAAACACAAAGTCTGAGTCTAGGCGGCGACCAGCATAATGTTGCTGCAATAACTCCAGTGCGTGTCCAGCCAGAGGAAGTACACGGCGATCACCGTTTTTGGTCTCGTGTAACACTATCGTGTTCTTCTCAAAGTTAATATCAGGCCAACGCAACCCTAGTATTTCCATCTTTCTGGCGCCAGTGCTAAGTGCCAATACTACAATAGTATATAGCAATTTATTGCTACTCTCGCGGCATGCTTTAAGCAGCAGCCCACGCTCCTCTCCAGATAGAAAACGCACCCTACCTCTAGGTTCTCTTAGCTTAGTAACTTTTCTGGTTGCTGAATCTTCAATCCATCCCCATTCCTTCACGGCTATAGTTAGAGCATGGCTTAAAGCAGTCATATGCCTGTTAACTGTAGCTGGCGACGTAATTAAATTGCGTCCACTAATAGTGCGGGCCAGTTTATCGCGGCATTCTGCAATTAGTGAGGGGGTAAGGTCCAATAATAAGTATTCACCCAGTTGCTCTTTCCACCATAATAATTGCTTCTTCTGGGTGGCAATCATTTTGGGTTTGCGTATTAATATATCTCTTATATACCGCTCTATTAAGTCACTAACTGTATGCGTCTTGGCAGCTAAGGTTTTAAAGTATCTTCTTTCTCTGATTGCAGACTCAGTGGAGGCAGCCCACTTTTTAGCATCAGTAAGACGCTTAAAAGTTGCAGTCTGCACCGGGAAGCCTTTGAATCTTATTTTAACTCTATAACTTGTGTCCCCATCCATACTTGCACGTTTTTCTATACTTGCCATATCCTTATACTCCTAAAGCATTAATTAAACCTGCGTGCTTAAGTCGCGAGCATTATATATTAAAACAATATTTAATGTAAGATGGATTGTTGTCAGTTGTTATAAATTAGTGCCCCATGAGTGCCCCA
>JANPII010000079.1:0-11080 GCA_031424915.1 Pseudomonadota bacterium | reverse complement strand
TCTGGCGACGGTCCTGTTCATAGAAAAACTGAGCATCGCTAAGTCTGGCGTTTAGGACCTTTTGATTGCCTATTATAATCTGCTTACCACCATCTATTGCTATGGTATTTGCGACAATTATGAAGTATGGGGCTAGTGTTTCATCTTGCTTACGTAAAAGCAGGTACTTTTGGTTATTGCGTAGAGTGGTGACCAAAACTTCAGGCGGTAGAGCCATAAAATGCTGTGGGATTTCTCCTAATAGCACCACTGGATATTCTACTAAGCCCACCACCTCATCGAGTAGTGCTTCATCTTGCCATAAATGCAAGCCAAGAGGAGTTATTAGGCTATCTATACCATTCAAAATACGCTGTTGGCGTACCACAGGATCGCATATCACATGAGCTTGCTCTAGTTGAGTTACATACGTATCGGGGGAGGCAATTTTAAGGTCGGCCGGCCTAAGGAAACGATGTCCTTGGGTGGTATCGCTTGCAACTAAATGGCCATAACACACTGGCAACACTTTATTATCAAGCAGGCATACTATGTGATGTAAAGGACGTACCCAGCGTGTGCTATGCGCTCCCCAACGCATAGACTTTGGCCATGTTATAGTCTTAAGGCATTCTTCTACTATATCCTTAAGTGCTGTTGCTATATCTGTTTTTAGCTCAGAAGTTTGGTAGTAATAAAAGCCCTCACGTACATCTAAGGCAAGCTTGTCTGATATATTATATTTACGCATAAAGCCCAGTAACGCCGCCTCTGGCGCATCTATCCGGGGTCCGCGCACTTCTTCTGTTTTGGCAATTACTTGCGTTGGAATATCATTTATATGTACAGCAATACGCCGTGGAGTGCAGTATGCTTGTCCTGTACCGAATCTTTGGAGGATAGAGCGCTCTAATGCCACCAGCAAGTCACTAGCTGCTTGCCTTTGCATACGGGCTGGAATTTCTTCGGAAAATAGTTCTAATAATAAGCTATGCGCCATGTTTTCCTCTTCTACTTATTGACATAACCCGGACTATGGATAAGAGAGTATGTGATGTTTGAAAAGGTAATAAATCCGTCACCGATATTATGAACCTTTACAATTGCGACGCAGTGGTCGTGGCAATATACTAGGAACGTTTATGGATTGCTGCACCACCTACGGTGGTTCGCAATGACCTTATAACTGCTACTTCCAAGTGTTCCATACCTTCCTCTTAAACATAGTTCAGGTTGACATAAGTATTATATGGAAACTAACACTAAAGTCATCTAGAAGTTTTACGTATTGGCATCTGCGAGAAGACATATAGATCTAGAATCATGGAGTATGCGAAATATTTTTCTGACTCTTCTTTATATCAGAAGACCTTATATTCTTGCCTCTAGCAAGCGTTTTTAGAACTTCGGATGTTGTACGATCAGCACTATTAAAACCTTTGCCTTCCAAATGGTTGTCTTGATTCACCTTGCTTGTAATTGTAGGTATCACCACTTCTTCTAAAGGCTCATTATCATAATCACTTGGATATCTTCCCGTATTCGGCCTATGTGAAGAAGAGAGGGAGTCTTTTCCAGTCATCATTGTTGGATAAGGCCTCCCTTCCTCACTATCACTTCTCTTATGGCGCCCTCTCTGTTTATATTTATTGGTATATTGGTCTGGAGCAGAACCCGATATTGCAGGAGAAGGAGAAGAGGGAGGGTTACGCACACGGCGGATGATAGGAGTTGGATTATCCTCGTCCTCGCTATCAGATATATTAAAGCTACTAGAAGGGTAAATACCTGGCATGCTCCTCCTTAACTTATCACCAAGCTGATCTGGCAATGAAGCCTTATTAAAAGCATGCTCCCCTATTATAGTACTATAAATCGCTACAATCGCTGGAAAAGCGAAAACCGCAGGTGTCAAAGCAATACTAAGATTTGCTATTTGAATAACAGGGGTCGTCAAAGCAATATAATAATTCATCAAACTCACTGCAGTAGTAGCAAGCATGCTGCTTAAGGCCCCAACTGAGCAGCTTCCCAGCCAAGCCCAGTAGTACCGCACATTTATTTTATCAACTTCGCTCTCCTCTGGTTGCCAGATCTGCCGTACCCATAATGCTGTAAAAGCCGCACCTAATATACCTGATATACCTAGGCCAATACCTAAGCTGTGTAATAGTACTCCATCTCCTAGCCATTGCGCCAAATGATAGCTTAAACTTAGGCCGATAACAGGGCCGTTGATAAAGCCAGTGCCATAAATACACACCAACATACCGAAAGTATCAGGGCTTTCACTTTCGGCAGCCTGGGTTGTTGACTTTGTTATGTACAAAGAATAAAGCTTGGGCACGATGCACATCGCACTACCCGCCATTAATGTAGATCCAACTAAAATGGATAGGTGTGTTGTTGTAATGCCCAATATAACCGGTAATACCATTGTGGAATTATATGCCCATATACTAAAAGCAAAACTGGTTGCACTTAGCACTGACGAGCCCATACCCACATATAATGCTATATCCTGCCACTCTGTGTCGGGTAATTTCTTGGTAGAGCTCTGCATTTTTGTTCAAACCAAAAATTGTGTAATAAAGACATTGTAATGAAAACTTAAGCTGTGGCAATAGGGTTTGCGGACAAGCTCTAATACCAAGTTTAGGAAATAAGTTCACACTTGAAAATTTTTGTGGAATTTTGGCTTATCATTTGAGCCGCCTGTATACAAATACTTGCGCGAAAATGGTAGGTTAAAATTACCAAAAAGGCGCCGCCTCAAGTGTATAGTTATTTCCTAAACTTGGTATAATATGGATAAATGTGATAACTTGCATACTATAACTTATATTGCTAGTATCAGTATATAACTAGAAAATATTTGAGGTTCTTATGACAAAGAAGCATCCAGGTTCACCGCAAAGAAACAGATATCAACCTCCTGCTCCCTCCCCTGCTTTTCATCCCCCTATTGAAAAAGAACCGCCGCACAGCAACAAGCATGAGCTGGAAGAGGTGTTGGCAAATCGTCACGAGCAGGAAGAGAAAGAACACAGCCATGGTAATAAGCATAAGAAATAAAGTGAATTATTTACCTATTGCTAGTTATCTCTTGGTAGTGCTGAGCATTTTTTGGCATTTCTGGAGCAATAGCCCAGCCAATTAAGGCACCTAGCGCAGTAAGCACCACTATACCCAATGCCGCACTAACATATGGCATGCACATATCCACTTGTGCTAAGGGGCTAATGATAGCAGCTATGGTATATTGCTCTTCACAAGCAACCAAGATGCCAATGGTCCCTTCTGCTACAATTGCTACAGCAAATCCCGCAGCTGCACCCCCTGCAACATATTTGGTTGTAGTAGACCAAGCTGTCCCTAGCGAGCCAGTAAACATATGTTCATTGTAATTATCAGAGCTCTTGTTAACTGCACCCTCATATATTTCATCAGCGCTTCTATCTTGAGCCACGATCAAGCTTATACATATTTCCCTTTGACCTGGAAAAATATCTGCGAAAGTGCGGTTCCAGTTCTCTTGGGTCACTAACTCAGTCTCTTTCGTACCCTCCTTATTACCATTCACACTCCAATACCAATATGGTGCATCATAATAATATTGCATCCCTAGTTGCTTCCATTCATCTATACTCGGACTTCCGCTCCGCTCTAATATAAATTCACCTACTGTTTTTGTCTTAAGTATTTCCTCTGGGCTAGGGAGATTATTATCGGAATGTACGTATATAGTGATTCTTTCGTCTTCTTGATCTGTAGATTCCTCGTCTAATGGAGGGGCGCTTGCCAGGGGGTTAGATATACTTACTAAATAAGTGATGTCTAAGTCGGGGGGTATACCTAACTGCCAAAGGGTTTTATTCCTATTTTCTGGGGCGAAAATATTAACGGCACCACTATAACATACTGCATTTGCTAACTCTGGGTACTTAGATATTATGTGAGCAGGAGTAAAACTTAGGGGGAAATTATCCGACTGCCAATAGCACCGCAAGTTCTGAGAGCTATAGTCACCCAAAAATAGTTCTAAACCTAGTCCAAGAGGCATATCATAGTCTATTGTTAGCGCACTTAATTGGCCTTCTTTTTTAGTGCATAAAACTGGATATGTTAGTGGATTGAGGCCTGCTGTATCATACAAGTCATCCATAATTTGACGCTGTGTGATGCTGTAGGTACTAACGTCATATTCCTTTAATACTTTTTCTTCCAAATACACCCGTATCTTCATAAAAATCCTTCGTTCATTATTCACATGCCATTATATCACATTGGCTCTCATTATACAATTCATGAAAAAATATGTCTTGCCGATAAAAGATAGAATTATTAATAATATAATCTCACAAACTTATAATGCCTGAAGTTCGACGTTCTGTTGTATTACATAAACCTTATCTCAATCATAACTTGTTCCCCTAACTAACTAAGGTATAATACAACTTAAAATAGGGAGTATTAGGGATGGATCTGTTTGAGACTCTGGGACCAGTAGTGGCTACCCCAATGATGCAGCAATACCTTAGCATCAAGCAAGCTTATAATGAGCATTTATTATTCTATCGTATGGGGGATTTTTATGAGCTGTTCTTAGAAGATGCCAAAGTCGCAGCACAGGTCTTAGATATTGCCCTAACAAAGCGTGGCAAGCTCAATAATGAGGATATTGCTATGTGTGGGGTGCCAGCACATGCTAGTGATGTGTACCTTGCTAAATTAATTGCTGCTGGCTATAAAGTTGCCATTTGCGAGCAGATGGAAACCCCAGAGGCAGCGCGCAAACGCGGTAGCCAAGCAGTAGTGCGTCGAGAGGTAACCCGAATTATCACCCCCGGTACTATCTTAGAAGACAATCTACTGGATGCACGTAGTAATAATTACCTATGCGCAGTCGCCATACAAGGCGAGGGCGCTGAAATTAAAATGGCAATAGCATGGGTGGATATCTCCACAGGCCAGTTTGCAGTAGCTCCAAGCAGTATTCTTGCTTTGCCGTTCGACTTTGCCAGGCTTGAGCCGCGTGAGGTCATTATCTCCCAAAAAGCCATACAAAATCCTGAAATAAACAATGCTGCACGCCAGTATCGCAGTGCACTAACAATATATGCAAATCAAGCATTTGAAACAGCGCGCGCAGAGCAGCGTCTTAAGAGCTTCTTTAAGGTACTTAATTTACAAGGCTTGGGCAGCTTTAGCAATCTAGAGGTTAGTGCAGCTGGAGCGCTATTGGAATATTTGGAATATACGCAAAAAGCGCAGCTGCCACGCTTAGCTAAACCTAAGAAGCTAAATAGTCATAACTTTATGCTTATTTCAGCAGCCACCAGGCGTAATTTAGAGCTTGATCATGACAGTAGCGGTAGCCGTCAAAACTCACTGCGCAGCATATTAGATGCAACCGTTACTGCAACCGGCAGTCGTTTGTTGGCCTCTTGCTTAATGGCGCCACTGCGGGATGTTAGTGCTATTGGACGCCGCTTAGATAATGTTGAAAGCTTAGTTCACAACAGTGATTGTCGATCCCAGTTAAGAGATATCCTACGAAGCTTTCCTGATATAGAACGGGCGTTGTCACGAGTATTTGCAGGCCGTGGTGGGCCACGCGACTTAGGCATAATTCGAGACGGCCTCACCACCGCAGTAGCAATAGCTGACAAGCTCTATGCTTATCAGACACAACTATCGGCTGAGCTACACCAAATACTACCACAGCTTGGAGTGCTTGGGGATTTACGTGAAACGTTAGTGTTGGCATTACAAGATGAGATTGGTTGGCATGTACGTGACGGCGGATTTATACGCCCTGGTTTTAGTCCTCAGCTTGATTTATTGCGTAATGCTCAAGGAACTGCTCAAGATAAGATACTTGCGCTACAGTCACAATATCGAGCTGATACGGATATTATTGGCCTAAAGATCGCCCGTAACAATGTAATAGGTTATTATGTAGAAGTAACCACAGTACAGGCCAAGAAAGTCATACATGAGAAGTTTGTACATAAACAAACTCTAGGCAATGCAGTGCGCTATGTTACCCAAGAGCTGGTGCAAATCGAACAAAGCCTTTTGCATAGCTCTACTCAAGGGATAGAGTTGGAAAAGACTATATTTCAGGAATTATGTATAGCAGTGGCATCAGGGGCAGAGCTGCTTAGCATATTAGCTCAAAGTATCGCTTGTCTTGATATGTCGACAGCATTAGCACATATTGCTGTAGAATACCAATACGTACGCCCTATTATAGATGACTCGCGCCATTTTGAGGTAGTAGGCGGGCGCCATCCAGTGGTGGAACATAAGATAAAAGAAGAATTCATTGGCAATGCCTGTACTTTGAATGACATGCAAAATATTTGGCTGATTACAGGGCCAAATATGGCGGGGAAAAGTACCTTCCTGCGGCAAAATGCTTTGATTGTCGTGATGGCTCAGCTCGGTAGTTTTGTGCCAGCAACAAGTGCACGCATCGGTATTGTTGATAAACTATTTAGTAGGGTAGGCGCAGGTGATGACATATCTCGGGGCCAATCCACCTTTATGGTCGAGATGGTAGAAACAGCTGCCATCCTCAATAATGCAACACCCCGCAGCTTTATAATATTAGATGAAATAGGACGAGGAACTGCAACTTATGACGGTTTGGCAATTGCTTGGGCAGTAATAGAAAGTATACAGCAAAATCTTGGGTGCCGCACCTTGTTTGCCACCCACTACCATGAGTTAACTGCATTGGAAGGACACCTACCGTTGGTAGCTTGTTATACTATGTCAGTACAGGAGTGGAATGGGGAAGTTGTATTTTTACATGCTATCATAGCAGGCAAGGCTGCTCGCTCTTATGGCATACATGTGGCAGGATTAGCTGGCATTCCTCAGAACGTGTTAGAGAGGGCAAAAACCATTCTGGCGGATTTAGAACAGGGCGCAGTACAAGTAGCGGTAACTCCTGTCCCCGCGGAAAGCTTGACAAACAACATACTTGCCAATAATGATAACCAACAAGTTATTAGTATGTTGCAAGAAGTAGAGCCCGAACAGCTTACGCCTCGTACCGCATTAGATTTAATATATCAACTTAAGGATATGATATCATGACTCCTCAATTTCCTTTAACTAGAATGCGCCGTAACCGTAAAAGCCCATGGGCCCTTCATCTGGTTGCAGAGAATGTATTATCAGTACACGATTTAATATATCCTCTATTTATACATCGCCAACCAAACGATTTAGATATCCCTATTATGCCAGGTGTACAACGTCTGAGCATACCTTCAGTAGTAGCAAAAGCCAAAAAGGCTTATAATGCGGGAATACAGGCAATCATCCTTTTTCCCTCGGTAGATCCCGCACTTAAAAGCGAGGATGGCAAGGAAGCTTATAACCCCGATTCCTGCATATGTGAAGCAATTAGCAGGATCAAGGATGCCGTACCTGAGCTAGGAATTATGGCAGATGTAGCATTAGATCCCTATACTACTCATGGCCATGACGGAGTGACAGATGCCAAGGGTTATGTTGATAATGACCGCACCGTTGAAATTCTATGTAAGCAGGCTTTAGCGTTGGCCCAGGCAGGCTGCGATGTAGTAGCCCCTTCAGACATGATGGATGGGCGTATTGGGGCTATACGCCGCGTATTAGAAGCAGAAGGGTTATATACGACGCAGATCATGTCTTATGCTGCTAAGTATGCTTCGCAGTTTTATGGCCCATTTCGTGATGCTGTTGGTTCCAAAAGCAACCTTGGTAAGGCTGATAAAAAGACTTACCAAATGGACTATGCCAATGTTGAAGAGGCACTACTTGCGGTTGATATGAGTATAGCAGAAGGTGCGGATATGATCGTAGTAAAGCCAGGTACACCATATCTAGACGTGCTAAGCAGGGTTAGTCAGCGCTGCGCTCTGCCGGTTATTCCATATCAGATTAGCGGAGAATACGCCATAATCAAAATGGCCGCACAACATGGGTTGATAGACTCATACGAAGAAGCGATGATGGAGCTGTTGGTAGGAATGAAACGAGCTGGCGCTCGTGCTATTATAACTTATGGCGCATTAGAGATGGCCCGGTATTTGGGGTAGGACAGTGTACTGATATCAATTAATTATTTGGAGGTTATTATGAAAGCAACCCAAATTATGGACAAGCCCGACTTTTTGAAATTTCAGGATGCCTTAGAAAAAGGCAAGGCCGCAAGTTTCATAAAGGAGTATGCCACGAAAGCAACTGCTACTTCTTTAACAGATGAAGATATTTTAGGTCTAGCATTGATGCAGGCAGTTAGGGAGAAAAAAACAGAACTGGTGAAAAAAATCTTATTTGCCTATCCTCGCAGAAATGTATTGGCTGTTAAAAATTATAAAAATTATAGTCCTTTAACTTATGCTCTATTTTTTCATCACGCCACAGGTGAAACCTCAAAAAAAATTCAAGATTTCTTAGAAATGAAAGGCACGGAAATCCCAAAAAAGGAATTAGCAGGAAGAGATTTTGTTAATATGTATAACATTCTACATTCTGCACTAGGCTTAGATGATTACATGACAACATATGATAATATGTCATATTTAAAAGAACATTTCCTTAGCTATGTTTACACTCCAACATCAATACAGGAATTAGAGAAAACTTTGGATATTAATTTCAAAGCTAATGAGTACATGAAGCAGTTTGAGAAGTCTAAGGACAATCCTCAGGAACCAGGGGCTGTAAGGATATAAATAAGTCCCTCTAAAGAAGCCTGGCGTTTCTAAGCAAAGTCGTGAGTTATACTAAATGACATAAAGTAGCCTAACTCACTGCTGCTTGCCGAGCACGTTCCAGATCTTGAGGTGTATCCACGCTTATTGGGATATCATGTACCAACTCTACTTTTATTTTACCGCCACTTTCCATCACTCTAAGCTGCTCCAGCCGTTCACGTTGCTCTAATGGGCTTGGCGGCAAGCTGACAAACTTTTCTAATGCAGCTGCAGTATAGGCATATAGTCCTACGTGATGGTAGTAAGCTCCATTTCCATATGGAGCACGTGCGCGACTAAAATATAAAGCTTGGCCACTTGCGGCTAATACTACTTTTACTACATTAGGGTCATCAATCTGTGACTCCTCGGTAATTAGTGCAGCTGCTGTTGCTACATCACAACCGCCGCGTTTTATACATTCTGCTACTGCTGCAATAGTACTTGGAGCTATAAAGGGTAGGTCGCCTTGAACATTTACAATATAACTATAATTGCGGCCAGTAGCCCTTACTGCCGCATATACGCGGTCTGTACCAGAGGGCAGTGCAGGGTCGGTAATTATTGCATTAAATCCATAAGCACGGGCTACCTTTGCTATTTCCTCTTCTGCGCAAGCGATTAGAACTTCCCCCACTTGTGCGGCTTGTTGTGCCACGCGTATCACCATGGGTATACCGGCAATATCAGCCAGCGGCTTATTTGGTAGGCGGGTGGCTCCCAGACGGGCAGGAATTACGGTAATAATGTCTGACATGTGGCCTCCAAGTAATACTTTATGCACACCATATATCATGCCTTAAGTAAGGGCAAGAGTTCGAAGCTTAAATTTCTTTATGGGCTCGCTGGTCGGTGACTAGCATAATTCCTGCAAGTAATGCAGTAGTTAGAACAATCACAGCTCCATAGGTGGCGCCAATAGCGATATTCATCTCAGCTGCTGATAAGCTGGTGAAGGCAGCAGGTAGGCCATATTCTATTGCCATAAGAGCTCCCGAACCGAGTGCAGCTGTAGCAACACTTGCACCTAATCCCGTTGTTGCCCCGTAGCGCTGGCCAGCTAATACGCCTATGGCTGCAGAGGTAAGAGCCAGTCCTACTAGCGCTGTAAAGGACCCTGCCGTCATACTCTTCATAAAATGTATATCTATTATATCGGTAAATACTAAGATCATTGGTATTGCACCTATTGCCCCTGCACCCAGAGTGGTACCAGCAATAAATGGAATACCAATTTTAGGCTCTGTAGTAGCCTTCTCCTTAGCAGTGTTAGTTTGAGGGCTCTTTGGGTTGGTCTGAGGTTCGGATGAAGGCACACCAGGCTTGGTAAAAGCGGCTTGCAGCTTGGTTAAAAAACCTTTTGGTTGGGTTGCGTCAGCGCGTGCTTTAGCAATTAAAGCTTTCGATTCATCGCTGAGTATCACCCCTTTGCTTTCTAGAAGGTCTGCCACTTTTAGGCCAAATTCTGGTACAATGAGTGCTTTTCTTAAAGATTGCTCTGTATGGTGCAAACAGTTTTCCCCAAATTCTAGTCCTAAGCTAAAAAGTACATTGAGCATGGCTATCTTATCTTCAATAGGGAAAATATGGGTAGGTTGAATATCCCCTGCCCAGCATAGTAAATCAAAAATTGTAAGCTTCTCGCCATATACGGTTGCAGTGTTAATGCATTTGTAATGTGTGCCAGGCTTAGTTGTGACTATTAACTTCAGGATATCATAAATTTTAGACATTTTAGTTAAAAATCCTTCATCATTCTTGTGTAGTGTATCTAAAGATGAATTTAACATTAAAAATATAAAATTGTTTGGACCTTCTTCTTCGATTTTTGCATTGTGATTAAGGGCGAATCGCACTAACTCAAGATCCCAACCCTTAAAAGCACCCCCCAAGAGGGTTAATCCTGAGTAATGAAAGAATGAATAGTTGCCACTCCCCATATTAAATGAATATGGCGCCTCAATTTTTGTTGGGTCGAACGCTATATCCAACCCTTCTGCAGCAAATTTTCCAATGATTTCCTCTGCAATAGTAATATCCGCATGATATATAGAGTGAGCTATAGGCCAACCTCGGCTATAAGGCAATTGTGATATATCTATTTCTTGCTCCTTCAAACGTTTTAAATCGTTCAGCATTTGGTCTGCTAAATGTCGAACCCTCTCATGTTTTTTACCGAGCAGATCTTCCCTAGACGAAATTAGTGGGGTGTAATGTTTCGCGTCCATTAACTCTTCTTGGAACTTTGAAATTTTAAATAATAGCTGTCCTTCTGATACTGGGCACTTTGTATTTAAATATTGAAGTATCTCTTTATTGTCTAAGCTGTAGCTAAGACGTAC
>JANPII010000078.1:0-9330 GCA_031424915.1 Pseudomonadota bacterium | reverse complement strand
ATGCGGAAGGAATTACTCTCAGCGTCCTTGGAAGATATTTACCCAAATACAAACCGCGGAACAGTAGATATTAGTGTGGCGTATGGGAGTTTATGGCTTCAATGTGAGATGAAGATTTACGTGGTGAATGCAGTTCGGCGTCAAGTCTTGCATGCAAACTGAAAAGCTATGAAACAACTTCCACCCAGATTGGGATGTGGTGATCGGCTTCGCAGCGACAGCCAAAATCTTCCCCGGGATTTTGGGTAATTGGCGGGCGACGTTTGTCAAAGATCTTGCCATCATTTGCAGCATGAGTCTCTCTTACCTTTGTATCATGTTTGGTACGCCATATATAAAGATTCTCATCGTAACGCGTGATGAAAGGATCGCATTTTGGCTTCATGCCATAGCGTAGATAATATTTAAACGCATCTTGGCCAACGTCGCGTGGGATAATGGTTTTTCCAAGCACAGCAGGTAGCTTATACCAAATTTAGGAAATAACTATACACTTGAAGCGGCGCCTATTTGGTAATTTTAACATACCATTTTTGCGCCAGTATGTTGAATACAGGCGTCTCAAATGATAAGCCAAAATTCCTCAAAAATTCTTGCTTCAAATGCGCACTTATTTCCTAGACTTGGTATTACATCACCTTGTCTAATCCAAAACTGAGGTTTATTATACTACACCTGCCACCCAGCCTGCCAATTCTCGGGCAATTCCATGGCTACGGCTAAGTAACAAACCTAGGTGGCCCGTGGGACTTTGTACCAGATGATTATTAGGCAAAGCATGTGTCAGTGGCAAGGCGCTAGTAGGGGGTACAATGGTATCCATTGTAGCTATAGCACTAAACGAGGGAATTTGCAGTTGAGTTGGATTTATCGTTTGCCCATGTACCTGCCAATTACCAAGATATGCGGAGTTGTCGCGCAACCAAAATTGCATACAACATAAAAACATTGGCCATGACATACTAATCCCATCTATAGCCCAAGTTTCTACCTTATTAAATAAACCTGCATCTACTTTGTCACCATGGGCAATTAATTTACGATTAATATAGTTCACATGAGGCCATTGCATCATCATACTGATGACACTTGCCGGCACTACGCCACCTAAAGTTATCTTCTCTAGCCGTGAAATTATTGTATCACTTGGAGGGCTATATAAAAAATCTGGTGTGTGAAAATTCCATGGAGTTGCGATAGTAACTAAAGCTCTAATATATTCCTTGTAAAGAAGGGCAAAAGCTATAGAAGTCATACCTCCCATACAGTAGCCAGCCAATATTAACCTACCATGCTTGTGATAAAGATGTTGGACTATAGGCAACAAACGCTGACTACAATATTCATCCATACCAAAGTTACATTCCTGTTCCTGAGGTGCGTTCCATTCCAAGATATATACTGAATGTCCCATATTTGCTAGCTTTGTAGCCAGGCTATATTCCTCATCTATTGCTAGTATATATCCATGGTTTATATGTGAAGGAACAAAAAGTAATGGAGGCCCATGACCTTCACCGATGACATGCAATTCGGCTTGACCTATACGCAAAATAGGTGGCTTAGGGTAGAGATAAGGGTGGATGTGGTTAGGGAGTTTGCTTATTGTCTCTTGCAGAGATAAACGTTCACGCTGCGTCTGCTTTGTGTTGTTCAGGGCTGCTGGATTTATCGCGAAGGGCGGCGACTTCTTGCTCCAGCTCCCTAAGGCGAGCGGAAAGCTCAGCCACTGCATTTCGTAGGCTAGCCAACACATCGCCGCCTTTATGTTCATCTGTGCTCTTAGGCTCTCCTGCTGCGAGAGGTTCTTGGTTATGGTTTCCTGCTCTTGGGGTGTCTTTGCTTTCTTCTTTCGGCCAGTTTCCATATCCACTGCCTCCATAAAAGGCGTTAATTGCTTCTTGAGCATCTATATACCCCCCAAGCATTGCATTAATCACTTTGGGATCACGCCAGAAGTCCTGCACCTTATCTTGCCATAGCATAAATAGTGCGTGATATTGTTCTTCTTCCTTAGACATTGCCTTTTGCTCGTATATGGTATACCATCGCTATAGATTATATGATAGGTACTACATTGACAAAGCAAAAGCAAATTGTTATCAAAAAATATCAGAATCGTCGGTTGTATAACATGGCTACGAGCTCTTATATTACTTTGGATGATTTGGCCAAGTTGATAAAGCAAGGCGCTGAGATAACAGTAATTGATGCTAAAACTAATGTAGATCTAACGCGAGTGACTTTAACACAAATTATTTTAGAGCACGAGGCAGAGGGCTACAGCATGCTGCCTTTGGAATTTTTACAACAGATTATTAGGCTGTATGATGATGGGACATCTGATATGTTTAGAGCATATTTGCTGTACATGTTGGACCTCTACAATAAGAATCAAGATACTATGCAGGGTTTTATGAAAACTTTGAGTGGCACCACTCCACTTAATGGCGTTTGGGCGGAAAGTGTGGAGCAGATGCAGCAACAGAGTTGTGAATTTTTTAATGGCTGGTGGCAGGTATGGGGCGGGGAGAAAAATGTGAAAAAGCAGGGAAAAGATGGAGCATAAAGACAACCACACGATGTATGGTACTACTATTTTGTGTGTGCGTAAAGAAGAGCAGACAGTAATTGCTGGCGATGGGCAGGTAAGCTTAGGGCCAACAGTAATAAAATCTACAGCTAATAAATTACGAATACTGGGTGGCGGAGATATTATAGCTGGTTTTGCTGGCTCTACTGCTGATGCTTTTGCCTTATTTGAGCGCTTAGAAACTAAGTTAGAGAAGCATCCCAAGCAATTGATGAGAGCAGCAGTTGAATTAGCTAAGGATTGGCGGACTGATAAATACTTACGTCGCTTGGAGGCCATGCTAATCGTGGCTAGTAAGGATAACATCTTATTGATATCAGGTACTGGAGATGTGCTAGAACCTGATGATAAAATTGTGGCTATAGGGTCGGGCGGAAATTATGCCTTGGCTGCAGCGCGAGCACTTATAGATGTACCAGGATTTTCAGCAGAGAAAATAGTATATAAAGCTATGCAGGTAGCAGCCGATATATGCGTATATACCAATCATAACATTAGAGTTGAAAGAATTGGATAGCATAAAAGCACTTTATCTCTCGCGCGAAACAGGAATATACCAGAATTTAGGTGAGTCGCGCTATTTTGTGCCACATCCATTACCGCCATCTAACCCTTCTTTAGAGCTCACTGCTGAAATTGCAGCGTTGTACGGTGAAGCTAGCTTCAATTTAGGGCGCTTGAACGAAATGGCTCTAAGGCTGCCGGATCCTAAGCGTTTTATAAAAGCTTATGTTATGAAGGAAGCATTGTTGTCTTCAGCGATCGAGGGTATTCACACCACCATGATAGATGTGTTTACTGCATCCATGACTGCATCCAAGCCTAACAAAGAAACTCAGCTTGTTATAAATTACACACAGGCACTAGAGGAAGCGCTTCGTATGATGAAAGAGGAGGGGCTTCCTCTAGCTTCTAGGGTAATTTTGGCGGCACATCAGGCTCTTATGGAAGCAGGGGAAGGAGATAAGTCTACGCCTGGCCACTATCGTAAGCAGTCTGTACGAGTAGGTGAGCTTGTGCCTCCACTTGCTCCAAAAGTTCCAGAGCTTATGTCTGGTCTAGAAAAATACATTAACGAGGATTCGAGCCTACCTCCTTTAATTAAAGCTGGCTTGGCTCACGTCCAGTTTGAGACCATACACCCATTTTTAGATGGAAATGGCCGTATAGGCAGACTGCTCATAGTGTTGATGTTGATGGATAGTAAGTTGCTTGATATTCCCATACTGTATCCCTCCTATTACTTTAAAAAGTATCACTTGGAATATTATCAACAATTAAATCGTGTGCGTACTCATGGAGATTTTGAGGGATGGATTGCATATTACCTCAGAGCTATAAAAGAGAGTAGCCTGGATGCTTATGTACGAGCTAAAGAGATAGAGAATCTAGAAAAAGAAATTGCGATGATGATACAAGCTGAACCGAAATTTGCTAAAATGCGTCTAACTGCTATTGGGGTGTTGTGTGTTTTATTTCAAAAGCCAGTTGCAAGTATTGAAGAGATTAGTCAAGTTATGGGCAAAAGCTATAATACCGTGCACAATATTATAATGCGGTTCATAGATTTAGGTGTAGTATCTGAAAATAAAGAGCAGCAGCGTAATAAACTTTATTGTTTTGAGCCGTACCTCCAACTGCTTAGGAAAGAGCAGTAAGAATATCAAGCTCTTGATCAATAAGCGTTTTTAAACTGGGCCCCCAAGATTTAATACCAAGTTTAGGAAATAAGTGCGCCTTATTTCAGTCAAGCACTCTAAACTGAAATAAGGAGGGTAGATAACGTATCTTATTTCAGTCAAGCCTCCTAAACTGAAATAAGAAGGGTAGATAGCGTGCCTTATTTCAGCCAAGCACTCTAAACTGAAATGAGGAGATTGCTTGGAGCTCTCTTTATAGGATTTGCTAGGGACTATATTTTTTTGAATGCAGTAGATTGTGCTGGTGTATGAGTGATCATAACATCCACCACATGTGGATTAGACATAATCTCACGTACATTCACTACAGGCCTTTCCACTTCCGATGTGTTACTGCCGATTGCTGTGCTAGCCTTTCCTGGGCGTTGCATCTGGGCAGTTGCTGCTAAGCCTGATAAAATACGTAACATCTCGTATACAGCAGGTTTAGCCCCGAATTTCTTACTACGTAATTTATTTCCACTCGAGACCAAGCCATGTGCTTCAAGTTGATATGAATGGCGGTCTGTTATTTTTGGTTCTTCAGCACTCTTATCATGACGCCAATGTAAATTCTTGTCACTCTCCTTTCTTTCTTGTAATAGGTAACTTAGATAAGAAAGCAATTCATCTGGAGGCATGTGTTCAACAAGCCGTAGGTCTTTGCCAGTTAGATGAGCTATTAATTCGCATGTAAGATCTGTATCACGTAACAGCTCCTTTTTAATGGCTTCGAATTTTTTACTCGCATTAGCCATATTTCCTCTTTTATATAGCTCCTTTATTGTTGTATACTATACCATGTTTTTTGAGTTTTAGCAATAAGATAATTGGAGCACAAATGTTTCTAAGTCGTTACCTTCTGCCTATATTGAAAGAAGATCCAAAGGAAGCAAGCATTGTCTCGCATAAGCTAATGCTGCGTGTTGGTATGATTCGGCAAGTGGCGAGTGGTATATATAGTTGGTTACCTCTAGGTTTACGTGTGCTCAATAAGGTGGCGCACATTGTGCGTGATGAAATGAACAAGACAGGCGCGCATGAAATGCTTATGCCCTGTATTCAACCAGCTGACCTATGGCGGCAATCTGGCAGATATGGCACTGCTGATGACTTGGGCACGGAAATGCTAAAGATACAAGATCGGCACAGTAAGGATCTGGTATTTACTCCTACTGCTGAAGAGCTGGTTACTAGTATGTTCAAGCAGAGTGTGCAGTCATACAAATCTTTGCCACAATGCCTTTATCAAATGGGTTGGAAGTTCCGTGATGAAATTCGCCCGCGCTTTGGGGTGATGCGGGGGCGTGAATTCTTAATGAAGGATGCCTACTCTTTTCATATGAGCAAGGAGTGTGCCCTCGATACCTACCAGAAAATGATGCTTGCCTATCTCAAAGCATACCGTCGTATGGGTCTGACTGCCATACCAGTATCAGCTAGTACTGGGGCTATGGGAGGAGATCACAGTCATGAATTCCATATATTGGCAGATACCGGAGAGAGCCAGATCTATTACCAACGTGGCCTGCAGGATTATCTAGCCCAGCCAGACTTTACTTTAGAAGGAATGGCCAAGTTTTACGCTGCTGAGGAAGAAAAGCATGACCCTCATGCGGTACTTATTGCTGAATTGGAAAGCAGGCGTGGAATCGAAGTGGGGCACATATTTTACCTAGGTAACAAATACTCCAAGGCTATGGAGCTGCAGTTACAGAACCAAGATGGGTCTTTATACTACCCTGATATGGGTTGCTATGGTATTGGGGTCTCGCGCTTGGTAGGTGCAATTATCGAAGCATGTCATGATGAGCATGGCATCAAATGGCCACAAAATGTGGCTCCATTTGATGTGGCAATCATCAATCTAAAGCCTTCCGATCAGACATGTGATGATATGGCGCTAAACTTATATAACACATTGGCTACAAAAGGGTTAGAGGTACTATATGATGATACACATGACAGCGCTGGGGCTAAGTTTGCCAAAATTGACCTAATTGGTATTCCGTGGCAGCTAGTGGTAGGGCCAAAGGGGGCGGCTGCACAGTTGGTAGAGGTAAAGCAGCGTGCTACTGGAGAGCGCACCCAGGTGAGCATGGAGGCGGCAATCAGCCAGATCTTATCCTCGGTAAACTAAAGCATGCGTGTACTAGGTATAGAATCAAGCTGTGATGATAGCGCAGTTGCAATAGTTGATTCCGCAGGCAAAATTCATGCGAACATTATTTCCTCACAGATTAAAGAACACCAGCCTTATGGTGGGGTGGTGCCAGAAATTTCGTCGCGTAGTCATCTGACTACGCTGCCTCATTTGGTACAGTCTGCTTTAATAGAAGCAAAGCTATCATGGACTGAGGTGGATGCTATTGCCGTCACGGCAGGGCCTGGACTTATTGGCGGAGTTTTAGTGGGGGTTATGCTGGCCAAAGGTATTGCAGCAGCGCTTAATAAGCCTATTATAGCGGTTAACCATCTTGAAGGGCACGCCTTGACAATGAGATTAACAGGTAAAGTAGCATTCCCGTTTTTATTGTTATTAGTATCGGGGGGACATTGTCAAATTTTGGAAGTGCGTGGAGTTGGGCAATATCGCTTGTTGGGTACAACTCTAGATGATTCCATAGGCGAAACCTTTGATAAGGTAGCACGCTCTTTGGGTTTAGGATACCCAGGAGGGCCGATTATAGAGCAAATGGCAACTACAGGGATCCTACGCTTTACCTTGCCTAAACCTTTTGTAAATGAATCCAGCCATTGTAACTTCTCTTTGTCTGGCCTTAAGACGGCAGCTAAACGTTTGATTGACTCTATGCATCCTCTGAGCCAGCAGGATATCGCCGATGTATGCGCCTCCTTTCAATATACTGTTTTAGAAATTTTAAAAAGTCGTGTTGCAAGCGCTATCAAGATGTATGAAGGCGAAGGCAGTAAACAGCGCGTGCTAGTTGTGGCGGGCGGGGTAGCTGCTAACCAATATCTACGTCAAGGGCTAACTACCTTTATTTCCACCTATGGCTATCAACTATTGGCCCCCCCTCTTGCCTTATGTACAGATAATGCCGCTATGATAGCTTGGGCAGGGGTGGAGCGCCTAGCTTTAGGTCTAACTGATTCTATAACCTTTGAGCCACGGTCACGTTGGCCATTGTCTTAGCTATCCCAAAAACAAAACAAGATTTGTTCTGCGCTTGAAAATATAGTATAATTGGGCTACTCCAAACAAATAAAAGAAAAATTATATGAAATTATGTGTATAAGCCCCAGTTTATGCTTTAGAACATAAGTTGTGCCACCATAGTCCATATTCAGCTGTTTCAGTGGCTCTATTTGTTGAAAGCGCGGTACTTTATGGCATTAATATAGGCTTAGGAACCGCATGTGGCACCACAGCTGTTGGGCTTGCAGCCATACCAGCTGATTTTATATTATTATATCCCGAATGGATGTTGGTATTACAAGCAAGCGTGTCTATTGTGGGAGGCCTTTATTTCAGCCGTAGCGCAGATCCTAAAGCCCCTTATGTCAGATTTTTATATGGAGCATTAGCTGGCATTGCAGCTTTTGCTATTCATGCATTCGCAGTACCGGAAATTGCCATAGCACTTAGCGTGAATGGCTTGCTATCAGTAGAGCAAATGATAGGGGTAGGCATTCTAGACTTTGCCTTAACTATAGGTGGCACTGTTTTATTGGACGGCTTGCTATCTACCATGATGCAATCTATAGGCATTGGTTGCTATGATCAAGTGACAGAAGAGATAACAAAGGCTTTTAGCCCTTTAGTACGGTTTGGCGCTAAGTTATTGGGTGTAAAAGCAGCCAAATGTGGGCCTTATCAAAACCAAAGTACATATAATTTACGCAAAGATGACAAGGTTATGCAGGTAAAATATACTTTCAAAGAGGAAAGGGTTGAAGCGCAAATAGCATGTTGGAAAGTGGAAGATACGAGTGCTACGCTCGTATTAAATATGGATACAAATATAGTTTTCTATGTTCAGAGTGAAGATAATACTAAGTCAGCTCCTTACTCTGAGGAGCCCATAAACTGGGCTGATAGTATTATCAGTACTATCAATGTTCAAGCTAAATCATTAGGGTGCAAAAAATTAAGTCAAGAACAGGCCAGCTCTTTCAAGGTCAGCGTGCATGCCGCCCGCATGTAGCTCTTGCAAAGTACGCTTGTTTTAACTATATTTCGCCATATGTGGGGCTGTAGCTCAGTTGGTAGAGCGTTTGAATGGCATTCAAAAGGTCCGCGGTTCGATTCCGCGTAGCTCCACCATTTCAAGAGGTTGATGCTATATTTGGGGCACTCATGGGGCACTAATTTATAACAACTGACAACAATCCATCTTACATTAAATGTTATTTTAATATATCATACTCGCGACTTAAGCATACAGATCTAATCAATGCTTTAGGAGTATAAGTGTATGGCAAGTATAGAGAAACGCGTGAGTAATGATAGCAGTGTGAGTTATAGAGTGAAGGTGAGACTAAGAGGGTTCCCAGTACAAACTGCAACTTTTGAGCGCTTGACTGATGCTAGGAAATGGGCCTCTTCTACGGAGTCTGCGATCAGAGAAGGGCGATACTTCAAAACCTCAGCCGCCAAGAAACATGCAGTTAGTGACTTGATAGAACGTTATATAAGAGACGTGCTGATACGTAAGCCAAAGGCTATTGCAGCGCAAACAAAGCAGTTATTATGGTGGAAAGAACAGTTAGGGGATTATTTACTCGCAGACCTTACTCCTGCCTTAATAGCAGAATGTCGGGATAAGCTTGCACGTAGTATTAGTGCTCGTAAGACAGTTACTTCTGCTGCAACAGTAAATAGGCATATGGCGGCGCTTAGTCATGCCTTAACTATAGCAGTCAAAGAATGGGGGTGGCTTGATACTTCTCCTGTACAAAAAGTTACTAAGCTAAGAGAACCTAGAGGTAGAATTCGCTGTTTATCAGAGGAAGAGCGGATGCAGTTGCTTAGCGCATGCCGCGAGAGTAGCAATAAATTGCTATATACTATTGTAGTATTGGCACTTAGCACTG
>JANPII010000077.1:0-5213 GCA_031424915.1 Pseudomonadota bacterium | reverse complement strand
ATGCGGAAGGAATTACTCTCAGCGTCCTTGGAAGATATTTACCCAAATACAAACCGCGGAACAGTAGATATTAGTGTGGCGTATGGGAGTTTATGGCTTCAATGTGAGATGAAGATTTACGTGGTGAATGCAGTTCGGCGTTAAGTCTAAGGCGAGAGTATGTATGCAATCTCTTGTTTTAGCCCTGGGAACAATACTAAATTTGACAAAAAACACTTGCGCTATTGCAAGTAATTGACTACACTGCGGTTCAGTTTTGTAAGTTTAGTATAAATGGAGAGAAGAGTGAGTACAAGTATATCTTTAGCAGCATTTAAGCGTGAAACAGGCGGTACAGGGTCTTCTCGTGCCTTACGCCGTGCTGGTATGTTACCAGCCATTATCTATGGAGATGGTAAGGCTGGGCAGATGGTTTCATTGCCTTATGCTCCATTTTTAAAGGAATACCTTAAAGGTAATATACAGTCTAAGTTAGTAGCATTGGATCTGGAAGGCCATGAGAGTACGGTATTAATCCGTGATGTGCAAATACATCGTGTTACAGATGTGCCTGAGCATGTGGATTTACAGCTAGTCCACAAAGACACAGTGGTGCGTATTTTTATCCAAGTGCGTATAGTAGGCGAAGAGCGTTGTCCTGGACTACGTAAAGGTGGTGTAATGAACGTAACGCACCGCACAATTGAGTGTCGTAGCCACCCAAGCAACATCCCACAATATATAGACCTAGATGTGAGTGCTATGGAAATTGGACATACGCTGCATATTAATGATATACAATTGCCAGAAGGGGTAAACCCCGTAGACCGGAGCAACTTTGCTTTAGTGTCAATAGTGGGTCGTGCCGAGGAAGGAGAAGAAAAAGTGGCTACCGTAAGTTAGTGCTTTGACTTTTCAAAACAAAGTGCCTCCAAGGCTTGGTATAAGTACTAGAAAAAACAAAAGCTATTTACAAATGTGTATTCCCTAAACTCAGCACAAGGCTTTTAACTCCGGCTTTGGAATAAACAGGGCGTAAGGCTAATAAGCCATTATTGGCGTCATTATGAGGGCTAAATGCCTTTGGTAATCAAGCCAAAGGCATTTAGCAGTTCTTGGCGCAGTGGCAGATTCTTAGGTACTGCCTAAAAGACATACAATAGTTGAGGGAGACATCTAAAATGAGTGAAGAGTCTAGCATTAAGCATAGTGTAAGAGGTCTCGGAGGTGTTTGGCGCTATCTTCTGCCATATAGTCGTATTCTGGCTTTAGTTATAGTTGCATTATGTATTACTTCAGGCAGTGTTTTGGCAATGAGTCAAAGCTTACGTTATGTTATAGATTATGGCTTATCACGTCATGACGCGTCAATGCTAGATCATTCTCTTGTGGGGCTGTTAGCTATTATTCTTGTTCTTGGAGTGTCTACTGCAGGGCGCTATTACTTGATTACTTTTGTAGGGGAGCGGGTTGCGATAGACATGCGCAGGGATATATATCGTCATATACTCAAATTATCAGCAGACTTTTATGAAAGTCATAAACTTGGGGATATACTTGCTCGTATTACTAGTGACACAAGTGATCTGCAAAATCTAATTGGCAGCAGCATATCTGTTGCACTACGCAATATTGTGATGTTACTAGGTGGCATAATTACAATGCTTGCGATTAATGCCAAGCTGTTTGTGCTGTTGATGCTTGCTGTACCCCTAATAGTTGCACCTATAGTCCTAATTGGGCGCTACGTACGCTATTACTCTCGCCTTTCTCAAGATAAACTGGGAGAAGTGGCAGCCCATGCAGAAGAGACTATAGCAGGCATTAAAACAATACAGGCATATTGCCAAGAAGAGTTTGAACAACAGCGTTTTGATCAAGATTTATTCTCAGTATTAGGAGCGGCTTTAACACGCATACGCTATCGCGCCCTTGTAACTATGATTGTCATTGTTATGGTTTTTGGGGGTATCGCTTATGTGCTATGGGTTGGAGGGCATGACGTCTTAATGGGCAAGATCACACCTGGGGAGCTATCTTCGTTTCTATTTTTAGGGGTAGTGTGTGCTGGGGCGGTTGGCGCATTAGCTGAAGTGACTGGTGATTTACAAAAAGCAGCGGGTGCTGCTGAGCGAATCTTAGAGTTTCTACATTTTGAGCCTAGTATTAAAAGTAACCCGAACGCCCTGGTATTACTAGACCCTGTACCTGGGCGTATTTGCATACAGCGGGCTACGTTTTTTTATGAATCTCGTCCGGATAAACCCATATTACAAGATATTTCATTTGAGATTGCGCCCAATAAAGTGACGGCTATTGTAGGGGAGTCAGGAGCAGGCAAAAGTACGATATTGCAGCTATTACTGCGCTTTTATGACCTACAGTCAGGAGTGATTACTTTCGATGGAACTAATATACAAGGTATTGAGCTACATTCATTGAGGCAGCAATTTGCTTACGTAGCGCAGGACCCTATTATTTTTTCAACTACTATTTATGATAATGTGTGCTATGGAAATTCCCAGGCGTCGATGAAACAGGTGCGCCAAGCATTACAGGCTGCAGCTGCATTAGAGTTTGTTGAGCGCTTGCCAGAGGGGATGCACACTTATTTAGGTGAAAAAGGAGTGCGGTTGTCTGGAGGGCAGAAGCAGCGTATTGTTATTGCCAGGGCATTTCTCAAAAATCCAAAAATATTATTGCTAGATGAAGCTACCTCATCGCTTGACAGCGGTAACGAAACGTTAGTGCGTCAAGCTTTGGAAAGTCTAATGATAGATCGTACTGTAGTGGTGGTAGCGCATCGTTTAGCTACTATAGTAAATGCCGACAAAATCATAGTCATTAAAGACGGGCAAGTTCTAGAGCAGGGTCGACATGAAGCATTGCTGGCTAAAGGAGGAGAATATTCGAAATTGTTTAGTAAGAACGGAGCGACCGCCTAAAGGTCGGTGATAGTATTAATACCAAGTCCAGGAAATAACTATACACTTGAAGCAAGAATTTTTGTGGAATTTTAACCTACCATTTTCGCGCCAGTATGTTCACAATACAGGCGTCTCAAATGATAAGCCAAAATTCCACAAAAATTTTCAAGTGTGAACTTATTTCCTAGACTTGGTATAACTTATTAGCTTTCATTCTCGAAGTCTTCTAGATCTTCGTATAAAGCTGGATGAACTCTGACAAAGCATTCTGGCAAATAAGCATCCCAGTAACCATCATACAAAGTACGAGCAAGTACCGCGCTAAAGACAGAAAGCGCAGATATCAGATAATGACCACTTAACATCCCTGTAAATTTATGGATCTGTTCTAGTCCAACCTTAGTAAATGTCTTAGTGAAGGCCGCTATGAAGTCGCGTTTAGCGTGGTGACCCATATTATCTACACCACTATTAATTACAGTCTCAGTGATGTTAGAAAGAAAATTAGCCATCAGAGAGATTGGAGCGCCAATTAATGGCTCATCGAAGTTTAAAATATCATCTAGAGCTATTTGCAAAAGTGTTTTAACAAATTCTTTTGACGTGCGCCCTACCATCTTATTAATTACCTTGGAAGCCAGGCAATTGACCATCAAGCTACCATCTTCGTAATTCACGCAACTATGTTTATCTATCCCTGTAGTGGGAGTAGTGCCTTCTGGAAGTGGAAATAGGCTGTATTCTATATCTTCTTCGATAATGTTATACATAGAATTCAGTATAGAGGCGATACCGCTTCCCACAATACTAGCTGCCATTCCACTACCTAGGATAGCAGTTAATGTACCACCAACTGCAATAGCACTAGTACAGAAGAATATAACTTTATTGATTTTTAGCAAGAACTCGGAGATATGGTACTCCATGCTGTCAGGCTCCGCAAAAATCCTAATGATGTTTGAAACACCTGCTATTCCTGCTGCGATAGCAAGCCCTATCCACATATTAGGTATCAATACTACCGAAGATACCAAACCCAATACAGACACAACATCTTTAACTTCATTTGGGATGCTAAAATCATTCGTATCGCAGCCAGGTAGTAGAATTTCAGGGTTCATTAGAAATGATTCATTGCGTAAGTGCTCAGGAATCTCATAATGCTGTCCGGCCGGTAAATAAAAAAATGGGGCAATCTCTTGCCCCAAAATATCAAATGTACACGATCCCAACCCGTGGTCTTCTAAAGCATTATAGGATCCAATTATTAGTTCGCCCGTATACATCATGTGCCCCAGAAAACTTTGGGCCATTATAGTATAGAATGCTTAACGACGCAAGGCATTTTATTTATTTTTTATAGAGTGCTATAATTTAGCTGCGTCTTTGTTACCGTAACTTTAGAAAATAGCTATTAATGCTACTAATAAAGTAAGAAATTTCACTACACATGATAAGAAGAATATTTTAGATTATGTATCTTTACCGGTTTATGACGTAAACATATCTCTCAGGAGAAGAATAATACCAAGTCTAGGAAATAAATTTCCACCCTTGCCGGATGTAGGGTATTTGGGTTATATTCTTGCTTGGATAATAAAAGAGAGGAAAAATGTATAAACGTGGACATAGCGGTCAGCGCACTGGTTATTGGATATATGGTAAGTATCCAGTATTGCATGCCCTGCGCAACCCTCAGCGGGAATGTTTGGAGCTAGTGTTAACTGACGTGGCACGACAGTTTTTGATAGCCAATGGCATACGCGTTGAGCAGCTAAAGATAAAATATCAGATGGTGACCAATGAGGCGATTCAGATGTTAGTACCTAATGGAGCCGTCCATCAGGGAATAGCCCTACAAACAAGGTTGCTAGTACCCCACTCTTTACATGAAATACTAGATGGTGCCGCTACTGCTCAAATCCCGCAACAGCAGGAGCGTTCTATCATTGTAGTGTGCGATCAGATTACGGACCCTCATAATTTTGGAGCTATTTTACGTAGTAGCGCAGCTTTCGGCGCAAAAGCAGTAATAGTAACAGGGCGCAATCAAGCTAAGGAATCAGCGGTAGTGGCTAAGGCTGCAGCAGGAATGCTAGAGCTGGTACCTATAGCAGAAGTAGTAAATTTGGCTGATGCATTGCGTCTGTTAAAAGAAAATGGCTACTGGATTATAGGTTTAGATGCTGCAGCTCGTGATGATGTTAAAGCTGCAGCCCGTTTTGATAAAATAGCCCTAGTACTAGGAGCTGAAGGTGAAGGCATGAGGCACTTAACCACCAAAAACTGCGACATGCTTGTGCGCAT
>JANPII010000076.1:0-17695 GCA_031424915.1 Pseudomonadota bacterium | reverse complement strand
CTGGATTATAGGTTTAGATGCTGCAGCTCGTGATGATGTTAAAGCTGCAGCCCGTTTTGATAAAATAGCCCTAGTACTAGGAGCTGAAGGTGAAGGCATGAGGCACTTAACCACCAAAAACTGCGACATGCTTGTGCGCATCCCCATGGCACCAGGAGTAGAAAGCCTTAACGTTTCTAACTCTGCGGCCATTGCATTATATGCTTTGACTAACATGGCATCTTATACCAAGACCTAAAAGTTTCCCATCAAGTCTTCATTTATTTTCTACACTTAGAATTACATATGGTATACTTTCATATTAGGTTCGGGCACCACCTAATATTGGGAATATATATAAAGAGGGAACATGCAGTTGCGAGTAGATGAACTAGAGCAGTATATACATGCTTCCTATATTATAGACCGGCTTTTCAGTCAAAAAGAAGAGGAAAAAATGAGCACGACAACGCAACGCCATGCCGATTCAGATAAGCAAGTAGCCCGCAAAGTTATTGAGCTAGAAATGGAAGGAATAAAGGCTTTACTAGATTGTATTGATGATACTTTCCAAAAAGCAGTAGATACATTGTATGCAATTGAGGGCAAAGTATTAGTTAGTGGTATTGGTAAAAGTGGGTATGTAGCTAGCAAGCTTGCTACTACCTTAGCTTCCACTGGTACACCGGCGTTTTTCCTCCATCCCGCAGAAGCTGCCCACGGGGATCTAGGGATGCTATCTAGAACTGATGCTCTAATTCTACTTTCAAATTCTGGTAATACTACTGAACTGTACCATATAATTGAATATGCTAAAAGGCTGGGCGTGCCAATTATTGGCATTACTCGAGGTGCAAAAAGCAAATTGGCCCAAGCTAGTGATGTAGCAGTAGTGCTACCTGCAGCAATGGAAGCTTCCGACATCAACGCTCCCACTACTTCAGCTTTGATGATGATGTCTTATGGAGATGCCTTAGCAGTAGCATTATATGAGAAGCGTGAGTTTACGCATGAGGACTATAAATTACTACATCCCGCTGGAGCAATAGGACAACGCCTTAGAACGCTAGCCGAAGTAATGCATACTGGCGCTGAATTGCCTGTAGTTAAATGTGATACTACTTTCGCAGAAGCGATTTTAGAGATTAGCAATAAGCGTTTAGGATGTGTAGCAGTAGTAGATAACGATGGCAATATGTGTGGAATGTTGACTGATGGGGATCTGCGCCGTCATATCACATTGGACTTGCATAAAACAACAGTAGAAAGTGTTATGACTCCCAAGCCTAAGACATTTAAGCCTGAACAGCTAGCAGCTGCTGTACTTCATATAATGACTGTGCAAAAGATAACCAATGCATTTGTTACCCAAGATGATAAGCCAGTCGGAGTAATTCATCTGCATGATCTGCTGAACATGAGTTAGAAGTGGTACGTATTAGGTATATTAAAAGGTTGCGTATACTACTGCTGGGATTAATCATCTTAGGTATAGGAGTGTTGCTATGGCCTTTATTTAGAAATGTTGAGGAAGAGCAAAACTTAAGCTCAAAGCAGCTTACTATTTTAACCCAAGAAGCTAAAGATCTAAAAGAGGGGTATAAAGTTGATATACAAACTCAAGTAGAAAATCCAATATTATATGGTAAGGACTCCAAAGGCCAACCATTTAAGCTCAATGCTCTTCGGGCTATTGAAAACACTCAAGATGAGATAAAATTAGAAAAAATAGAAGGATATATTGAGTTAACCTTAAGCAAGCGATGGATAAAAATTACTGCCAATGAAGCATATTATTTCCCTAAAGCACAGCGCTTGGAAGCATCAGGCGAAGTCATAGTCACTACTTCTGATAACTATCTCTTTACTACTAATATGGCTACCCTAACCCACAAACACCAATATTATATTGTTGGTGACAAACCAGTGCACGTGAAAAGCCCTCGTGGCAGCATCGATGCTGAAGGCTTTGTGATAGACGAAAAAGATCAAAGCATCACTTTTATAGGGCGTGTACATACCATATTTGAGTAATACCAATTCTTTAAAATAACTATATAGATAGGTATGTGCATATTAAGCTTAACAATTCATGAGGTATTTATGGCTGGAGTTAGCAAGGCTGTAAGTGATGCTGTATACGAAAAAGCAGTGCATATGCTGAAGGAGATTTCGGGTGGCGGGGATATTTCTAGGAAGCTGCAAGCGATAAAATCTGCTAAAGACATGGCATTCAAAAGGTAGCGCTTATGTCCTGGATTAAGGTATTTGAAAGCAACGGTGTAGAGGGGTTAAAACTACAGTCCGGTCGAGGTCGTCAAGCTTTAATTAGCACAGCCGAGAAAGCGATAATACAAGAATGGATTTTGGATGACAGTAATTTGACTATAAAAGCGGTAAAGCTCAAGATTGAAGGGGAGTTGAAGAAGAGTCTTAGTATGGCTGCGACACACAGGAGAATATCACGGGATCCTGGATAGCCTCTCGTAAGTGCCCGCTTATGGGGCACTCGAGGCCTTACAGGATGACATGTTAACTTAATCTGTTACACCATAGCTTGGACATGGGGTCTATAGAGCCTATAGATCAGGCTTTGGGGTAGATGCCGCGGTTGGGGCCGTGGTATGACAGGGCATGAAATGCAGATTTATAGGGCCTAAACCATCACCATGAATACTTCAACAGCATTGTTACCAATACTAAAAAAGCCAGGTACACCTGGTGGAGGCTGAATAGTTACCTTATTTCCTAAACTGGGTATTACATATCGCCTGGCTCATAATATTCACTTTAAAATAAGGCTGTTTTAAGATGCAGCTTCCTCGGTTTCAACCTCTGGTGCCTTTAATTTTTGCATATTTTCTAAAGTTTTTTTAGCGGCAGCCTCATTACGTGCCACCACTAATTTTACATTAACTTGTACCTCAGGGTGCAAGTGTACAGCTATATCATATACTCCGAGGTTTTTGATACGCTCTGCAAGGATAATGTCGTGACTGTCAACTTTTAAGCCTTTAGCAGTTTTAATCTCTTCTACAATTTCCTTAGTAGAAACAGAGCCATACAAACGTTCGTCTTCACCTGCTTGACGAATAAGAAACAGTACCAAGCCCTCAAGTGTATTAGCAACTTCTTGAGCTTCGGTGCACTTACGTGCGTTTTCCTGTTCTACAATAGCACGACGTTCTTCAAAGATAGTCTGATTTGCAGGTGTAGCGCGCAGTACCTTCTTGCGTGGGATAAGAAAGTTACGTGCATAACCATCACGAACCTTCACAACATCACCAATGTTTCCCAGCCTATTAATGCGTTCCAATAAAATAACATCCATGATTTATACCTCTACAATATGGTGGTGAACGGTAATAATGCCAGAATACGAGCCCGTTTAATTGCTTGTTTTAAAAGACGTTGCTCTTGGCGGGCAGCGCCAGTTATTCTGCTTGGTATAATCCGCCCCTTTGGAGAGATATACTTCATAAGTAACGCTAAGTTTTTGTAATCAATTTCTCCCTCGCCTTTGTTTGCCACTGCTACGCGTGCAGGTTTACGGCTTGGGCTTTTGCGATGGAATAATACGGCATTGGAAATCATTAAATCAGACATGGTTTATTCTCCTACTCTTCTGAAGCTCTATCTAGTGCACTACTGTCGGCTGGTTCTCTCATCATGTGTGATGGGGTATCGTCGAGCTTTTCAACTCGCACAAATAAATGCTTTAATATATCTTCGTTAATCTTTAAATTACGTTCTAGCTCTTTTAGTGTGGCTTGAGAAGACTCGATGCCAAGCATCACGTAGTGCCCTCTGTTGTCGTTTTTTAGTTTGTATGCCAAGTTGCGTAGTCCCCAGTATTCTTTCTTGATTAGCTTCCCTTCGCCTTGGGTCACAATGCCTACAAAACGGTCGGTTAGCTTATGCACGTCCTGCACTGGTAGATCCTGACGCACAATAAAAGTACATTCGTATAAATTCATATTTTCTCCTAAACTCTAAGACTAGCCATTCAGGGGGGAGATTATACTGAAATGAAAAGAAGCCGCAAGTCCTATTTTTACTTTACGTGCATTTTGTGAGAATTGAAAGGTTGAGAACTGGTATAAATCCAGTTTGTGCTCTTGAGTAGAAAGAATGTATGTGCTACACTCTGATCAAGGTTTTAATGGATTATGACACATAGTAAGGAGCTAATAATGCCGGAAGTAAACATACACCCACAGGATGACTATGGCGCACACTCAATTAAGGTATTGCGCGGTTTAGAGGCGGTAAGAGCGCGCCCTGGAATGTATATTGGAGATACTAGCGATAAGTCTGGCTTACATCACATGGTATATGAAGTAGTGGATAACGCTATTGATGAAGCATTAGCAGGATATTGCGATACAGTAACTGTTAAAATAAACGCAGATGGCTCAGTCACAGTGAATGACAATGGTCGTGGCATTCCAACGGATATTCACTCGGAAGAGGGGGTGTCCGCCGCCGAGGTCATTATGACTCAATTACATGCTGGAGGTAAGTTTGATAGTAACTCATATAAAGTATCAGGTGGCTTGCATGGGGTTGGGGTTTCTGTAGTTAATGCTTTATCTGTATGGCTCGAACTAGAAGTTTGGCGTAATGGCGGTCATTATTTTATGAGATTTCGCGATGGAGTTCCCCAGGAGCCTCTTAAGCTTATCGGCTCTGCTGAGGGCAGGCGTGGCACTCAAATAACTTTTATGCCCTCAACTGAAGTTTTTACTGATATTGAGTTTAGCCATACTACTCTAGAGCACCGCTTGCGGGAGCTAGCTTTCCTAAATTCTGGAGTAAAAATCCATCTTGAAGATTTGCGAGAAGAGAAATATGAAATTGATTTCTGTTACCAAGGGGGTATCAGTGAATTTGTTCGTTACTTAGATAGAAGTAAGAATCCATTGCATGAAATGATTGTTATAAATGGCAATCACCAAGGGATTATAATAGAAGTGTCTATGTGGTGGAATGACAGCTATCATGAAACTAGTTTGTGTTTCACCAATAATATACGCCAGCGTGAAGGAGGAACGCACTTGACTGGATTTCGTAGTGCTATGACTCGTACGCTAAATGCATATGCAGAGAAGATGGGGGTCTTTAAGAAGCAAGACATTCAGTTTGTTCCGGAAGATATGCGTGAAGGCCTAACTTACGTACTTTCGGTAAAACTACCATATGCGCCTAAATTCTCATCACAGACTAAAGATAAGCTGGTGAGTGGGGAAGTGAAGCCGATAGTTGAGGCGGTGGTTAGTGAGCATCTAGATCGTTGGTTAGAACAACATCCTGATGCGGGCAAAATTATTATACAAAAGAGCCTAGATGCAGCATATGCAAGAGAAGCGGCTCGTAAAGCGCGTGAGCTAACGCGTAAGAAAAGTGGCATCGAATTGGCAACCTCTCCGGGGAAGCTTGCGAATTGCCAGTCAAAAGATCCAAAAGAATGTGAAATATTTTTAGTAGAAGGTGATTCAGCGGGGGGAACAGCAAAGCAAGGGCGTGACCGCCGTTTTCAGGCAATATTACCCCTGCGTGGTAAGATCTTAAATGTGGAACGTGTGCGCTTTGATAAAATGCTGACTTCTGTTGAAATTGGTACACTAATAACAGCGCTAGGCACAAGCATCGGAGATAAAGATTTTAACATAGAAAAACTGCGCTATCACAAGGTTGTCTTAATGACAGATGCGGACGTTGATGGTGCGCATATTAGAACTTTATTACTTACTTTCTTTTATCGCCATATGCCTGAATTAATTAGACGTGGACATCTTTATATAGCCCAACCTCCGCTATATAAAATACATAAAGGTAAGAGTGAGGTGTATCTCAACGATGATAAAGCATTGCAGGCGCATCTGACTGAAATGGTATTAGAAGGTACAGTGATTATAGCAGGTAATAATCAGCACGCTGGGCCTGATCTAGATCATATATGCAAGCGTGTGCAGTTATTTTCTAGTTACTTAGAAACATGTGGACGCGGCCATAATAAGACTATTATAGAAATTGCTGCTCTTTCTGGTTATTTTGAAATGATAGCCCATCAAAGTGCTGATAGCGCTGCGCTAAATGGGGCGGCACAGTTTATGGCTCAGAAACTGCAACGTATGGAAAGAAGCCCACAAGTGCATTGGCAAGCAACAGTGCAGCATCGTAACATTACTCTGGAGCGCAGTGAGCGCGGTGTAGTAGAGCAACATATAATCACTGATGATATGTTTGGTGGGCGTGAACTAGAACTACTAACTCAATCAGCTGCAGAAATTGCCCATATCTTTGCCTCCGACTTGGTTGTAGAACGTAAGAATGTAAAAGATGTAGTACATTCCCCTTCCCAAATGCTCCACCTGCTTTTTGAAAGCACGAAGGAAGGATTATATATCCAGCGATTTAAAGGTTTAGGAGAAATGAGCCCAGAACAGTTATGGGACACAACCTTGAATCCCGATTGCAGGGTATTGTTACAGGTTAATATAGCGGATATTGATGAAGCAGAAGAAGTATTTTCGACTCTTATGGGTGATGTAGTAGAGCCAAGACGAGAATTTATTCAAACCAATGCTTTGAAAGTACAGAATTTAGATACATAAGGAGGCGTAAATGTCTGATATTTTTAGCACAAGAGAAAGGATTTTTGAAAGTATATTTACCCATGAATTGGAAGTAGAATATAGGACTCGTGCTCGTGCAGACTTATATTTTGGTCTATGGGCTGCCCAACAGCTTAAGATGGATGATCAAGAAAAAATTAAGCAATATGCTTTAAAGCTGATGGAAAGCGAGGCTATTAATATAAGAAGACACATAGATATAGTGTTGGCAGACTTTGCAACTGCTAATATAAAACTAGATCGCCAAGATTTATTACACCAATATACTAAATTTTACCAGCAGGCACGTGCTGAATTAATGGGTAAATAAATATGATAGCGCGTTATACAGAGATACCTCCTCAATCTGGCAACAAAGCAAAGCAGCTAGTGGTGCTGGTGCATGGATATGGCTCTAATGCTGATGATTTAATCACTCTTGCACCAGAGTTGTCGGGTTACCTGCCGGATGCACATTTTATCTCGCCTGAAGCTCCATTTGCTCTAGATCAAAGCCTAGGATTTGAAGGCCGACAATGGTTCAGCTTACTAGAACGAACTGAAGAAAGTATGTTGGAAGGCCTTAAGGTAGCAGCTCCTATTTTACGTCAGTTTATAGAGCAGCAATTACAAAGGCTGGAGCTCTCAAGCTTTGATTGTGTGGCTTTACTTGGATTTTCACAAGGAGCAATGTTATCACTGCATATAGGATTGCGTCAGCCAGAAGAGCAAGCAGTGCGTGCAGTACTATGCTACTCCGGTATGGTAGTGGCTCCTCAACTGCTAGCCCAAGAGCTGCAATCTTACCCTTCTTGTCTTTTAGTGCATGGTGAAGATGATATGGTGGTGCCAGTCATAGCTATGGCGATGACTGCACAGGTGCTTACCAGCTTAGAGGTGCCAGTTACTACTCAATTACGTCCTGGCCTAGAGCATGGAATAGACTATGAGGGTATTGAAGCTGGAGGCGAGTTCTTACAAGCTATATTTAATGATAGCATTATCCAAGGAAACATTTAAAGGCCGAAATTGTGATATAAAATGGCTAGGAGTAATTAATGAAGATCACCGCTGGCAAACATAAAAACCGATTATTGGCTGTTCCTAAATATAAACCACAGTCTGGAGAAACACGTATTCCCGAGCTGCGCCCTTCTATGTCTAAGACCAGGCAAGCCGTATTCAACACATTGCAGCATGCCAGCTTTTTACCGCGCGATATGATAGAAGGAGCAAATGTGCTGGATATATGCTGTGGGTGTGGGGTCTTTGGCCTTGAAGCATTATCGCGGGGTGCTACATCGGTAGTGTTTATAGATATATCTCCTATAAATTTGGAAACAGCACGGCGTAACGCTGCACATTTAAATGAACAAGGTAATACGCTATTTTGGCAGCTAGATGCTACCAAACTGCCTACTAGCAGTAACAAATATAATGTAATTTATATTGATCCTCCGTATAATAAAGCCTCGGCTATTGTGCCAGCAATTTTGGCTGGGCTGCAAGAGGGTAAGTGGCTTGCACCTGAACATATAGTGGTGGTGGAAACTGGTAGCCGTGCTCGCCTTACGTTGCCTGAAGGTTACCAACTTTTGGAAGAACGTAAATATGGTGGCACTAAGATGTCATTTTTAGTAGCAGAGGTTTAAGGGGATGGATGGGAGTGGCACTTGGAAATAGGTTTGAAGTTTTCTCAATTGACAAAGTGATGTAATAGTGTTACACTAGGTTTATGTAAATCAATATGGTGCGTATATTATGGCAACTAAAAATCCAAGAATCAATGTGAGTTTTGAAGAAGAGGCAGCAGGGTTGCTTGCGAGCTTAGCTCACCAGGAACATAAATCCATGGCAAGCCTAGTCCGGGAGCTAACTATGGAGGCATTAGAAATACGCGAAGATTTATACTTATCTAAAGTAGCGGCAAAGCTTGATCTAAAAGGTGTTAAAACATATTCACATGACGAAGCATGGAAATAAAATATAAAGCTCTTTATTTAGAAGAGGTAGTACGCAAACATCTTCCCAAACTTTCAACAGCCTCCAAAATTCTTGTTAAAAAGGCTATTGAAGAACGCTTAATGATTGACCCTATTAGTTTTGGTAAGCCACTGCGTTATAGTCTTAAGGGGCATAGACGATTGCGTGTTGGTGATTACCGAGTCGTCTATCGTATTGAAGCTGACACCCAGACTATTATAATTGTTGCTATAAAACATCGTCGAGATGTGTATGAAGAGGTGTGAGTTTTAGTGTATAAACACCCACCTCTACTCCTGATACATAGCGATTTCTAAGCGGCGGACTAGGCGGCGAGCAGCATCGTGGTTACAATTATTAGCAATAATATGGCTGGGCCCTAGGCTCTGCACTTTTCCTATCATTTCTTCTATAAGCCATTCCCCATCACCTGCGTGTATAGATGGCATAGCAAGCTTCATTAAATCGAAACCTAATTGCTGACGATCTACATGTAATACATTTTCTAAGCTCAAGCCATCTAAGCATAAATAATAACCGCGTTCACATAGCTTATTGCGTAATGCTATAAAGCCATTTAAATCTCGGTATACATCGCCCACATGCAGTGCAAATGCTATATTCTGTCGCAAGGCTGCAGGTAAGGCGGCATCAAACAGCATAAACTCTTGTGATTTAAGAGTAGCAATGCTTTGTGGCAACATTAAATAATGAGCATAGCTGCTTCGAGCTTTTAGTAGTTCTACCATTTTTCTTAATAGATGCATATCTAATGCTTCGCGTATAAAACAAAACAGGTTATAATTTTCAGCAATATCCAGGTATACTGCTAGTTTCTGCTGTAATGCCTCTAAATCCAGGTGTATTTCTTGTAATACCATCTTGTCATTAGCCGTAAGGTGTACGGAGCGTATGGCCAAAAAACTGTCCAAATCGATCCGCCCCAGCGCCATTTCGACCGCCTCGCTGAGAGTGGGAATCAACCTGTTGTTACCATCATTTGCAGCAGGAGTAGGCATAATAATGTTTTGCAAACCAAAACGAATACTACAGTGTTGGCGCAATATAGATATTTGAGCAGGTAAGCTAAAATGGTCGCAGAACTCAGTATTAGCTGCATCATGGTGGTAAGCCACAGGATCTTCGGCAAATAGATAGCGTAAATCAAATATTGCCTCGTTTAACTTTTCTGGTGTGGTAGAGCAGATCAGCACTATGTCATTTGCAGGCATGGCATATATGCTGCCGTCTGTTCCTTGCATCTTATCACGTAAAATGTTAGTGGCAATCTGCAAATGCTCAACACTTCGATGTTTTGGGTGTAGGCGCGATAAATTGAATATTACTGCAGATCTAGGCTTGCGGTCTTCTTCTACCTGTTCCAACTCGGTAGCTAGTATTGTAACAGAATCCTCAAGATATACCTTCATGGTCACTCAATTATGTATGGAGGGAAATGACGTCCAGATGGTGAGGTGGTAAAGATCTCATACCCCGCGGAAGTGACGCCTACTGCATGCTCAAATTGGGCAGATAATGAACGATCTTTGGTTACCGCTGTCCATCCATCTGCTAGAACTTTTACTCCATAGGCACCAGCATTTACCATAGGTTCAACTGTAAAGAACATACCCTCTTCTAGTATCATGTCATATTCAGGATCATAATAATGTAATACATTGGGTGCGTCATGAAATACCTGTCCTAGGCCATGGCCGCAAAAATCTCGTACCACTGAATAATCATGCTTTTCCACATGTTGTTGAATAGCCTTGCCTATACTGCTTAATTTAGCCCCAGGTTTTATCTGTTCAATACCTAGCATCATTGCGTCATAGGTTACTTGTGTCAAACGCTTGGCCTTGGGCAAGATTTTATCACCCACCCAGTACATTCTACCTGAGTCGCCATACCAACCTTCAAAAATGACGGCTGCGTCTATATTTAGAGTATCGCCATTTTCCAGCTTATGGTCACTAGGAATTCCATGGCATACTACATGATTGACTGAGGTGCATATAGATTTGGGAAAGCCGCGATATCCAAGAGCAGCAGGCTTTGCCCCACGTTCTTCAATTAACCTATGGCACTGGTCGTTCAGGTAAGAGGTAGTGACCCCAGGCTTGACATGTAGGGTAATTTCATCTAATACTTCTGCCACCACACGGCCTGCTTTACGCATAGCTTCAAACTCCGCAGCTGTATGAATCTTCACTTTATTGTTGATGCTCATATGACATTGTGCTTTAGTAATTGAAAATCAATTTGGTTTTGTATAACAATGTTTCAAGAAAGGCAAGCACGAATTCAGCAAGAACTATTGACTAGCGCTCTGGAAATTGCCCCAAAAACTGGATGGGGAGCACACATGCTCCAGGAAGTTAGTATTGCTGCTGGTCACCCTCCACATATGGCAAAGTTGATGTTTATAGAAGGCGCTGCCGGAATGGTTTTACTGCTAAATAAGCAGATAGATGAACAGCTAGCTAAGGAAATAGCGAAGTTAGACTTAGCGAGTATGAAGATTCGAGATAGGATCCATACAGCCTTATGCTTGCGCTTAGAACTAGCCAATGAACATAAACAAGCGATAATACGCAGTATGACCTTTATGGTTTTGCCCCATAATCTCTCTTATGCCTCTGGAATTATATGGCGAACCGCAGATACTATATGGAACAGCATAAGTGATAATGATCCAAATTTTAGTCATTACACCAAACGCGCTACCCTAGCCACTGTGCAAAGTGCGGCAATGATCTATTGGTCTGGTGATAAATCAGATGATATGACAGAAACAAGGGCTTTCATAAGCCGCCGCCTGAATGACGTTATGCTGCTAGGCCGCTTCGTCAACCGCTTAAAGAAGTGTGCTTAGGTTAATGAGTCTAACTCAGAAAACTCCCAGCAGGGATAGGAAAACCTCTTAAGAACGCATCAGTATAAATCATCTTGCGGCCTTGTCTTTGTAAAAGGGTAGGGTGCAGAATGCCACCTATTGCAGCAATAGATAAATCATTGTCTAACACCGTTCCTGCAGGCGCAGTTATGCTTTCATCTATAGTGTAATTAGCGCTTATGACTTTAACTATTTCACCATGATATTCAAAGTACGCGCCAGGACGCGGGCTGAAAGCCCGCACCTGAGCATGCACCAAGTGTATAGGCTGGTTAAATTGCAAGCGCTCATGCTGACGTGTAAGCTTCGTTGCATGAGTGGCTCCTTCAGCATCTTGTGGGGTGTAGGTGGCAGTACCTGATTCTATTTGCTGGAGCGCCTGAAGCACCATTTCGGCTCCTAGCTGTGCCATTTGATCATGCAACTCTTTTATATTAATAGTGTCAGGTAACTCTACTTCCTGCCTTAATATAATATCGCCTGTATCCATTCCAGCATCCATACGCATAATACACATTGTGCTATTAGTATCACCGCTAAGTATAGTCCACTGTAGGGGGGCAGCACCACGCCAGCGCGGCAAGGAAGAAGGATGGATATTGATGCAACCATTTGGTGGAATATCTAAAATAGACTGAGGCAGAATTAGGCCGTAGGCAGCAACAACTGCTATGTCTGGCTTAAGATTAGCCATTTTCATTGCTTCTTCTTTATGGCGCAGAGATTTTGGAGTATACACTGTAATCCCATGCTCAAGCGCAAGTATATGTATGGGAGAAATACTTTCTTGTTGCCCACGTCCAGCAGGTTGAGGAGGCTTAGTATATACGGCAATAACCTGATGCTTACTGGAAATAAGAGCTTGAAGCGTGGGTACGGCAAAGGCTGGTGTTCCCATAAAGATAAGGCGCATAAAGCTATTCCTACATTGTTGTTTTTTATAAGCTCTATTTATCCTAAACTTGGTATTAGGTGCAAGAAAGAAATGCTTAATTCACACCCGCCACTTAGGTATAATAAAACAGCTTTGTTGCGTTATAGCAGTGAAGGTGCTAAAAGACAACGCGGTATATAAAACATATGGATGAATGATATGTGCGGTATAGTTGGTGCGGTTGGAGCTAATAATATAGTATCTAGCTTACTTAAAGGACTGGCCATATTAGAATATAGAGGCTACGACTCTGCTGGAGTAGTTGCCGCAACAAATGATAATGTAGCATGTATCAAAGTAGCAGGTAAGGTTAAGGATTTAGCGTATGCTATGAAAGAGGCTAATCTTACAGGGACATGCGGTATAGGACATACTCGGTGGGCAACTCACGGAGAGCCTACGACCCTTAATGCGCATCCTATTGCCAATGACACGCTGTATCTTGTGCATAATGGCATTATTGAAAACTATGCCGAGCTTAAAAGTGAGCTCCACGCTCAAGGCTACCAATTCCATACTCAGACCGATACTGAAGTTATAGCAGCACTCATTGCCTACTACTCCAATCAGGGAAAAAGCAATATGGATGCAGTACGCAGTGCTGCCAAGCGTTGCCATGGAGCATATGCTGTTGCTGTATTATTTCGTAATGAACCGCAGCAGGTTATAGGCTGTAGGCAGGGGGCGCCATTGCTGATCGGAATAGGGCAGGATGTCATGTATTTTGGCTCTGATGCGGCAATGCTGGCAGAATTTGTATCAGAAGTAATAGATATAGCAGATAGTCAAGTCGCTATAATTACGCATAATGACTACAAGATATATAATATAGAAGATGGAGTAGAAATATACCATACACCACGTCAAGTTACACCTCAAGGTGGTTCTGACAAAGAGGGCTATGCTCATTATATGCTTAAAGAGATATATGAGCAGCCGAATAGTTTATTACGCTGCCTTAGCCAGTATTATGATCCTCGTAGCTATAATATATTATCGCAATTAGATAAAATAGACTTTCGGAAAGTGAGTAAGATACGCTGTATCGCCTGTGGTACATCATTATATGCTGCCCAGGTGGCGAGATACTGGCTAGAGCAATATGCTAAAATTCCTACTGAAACTGAGATAGCTTCAGAATTTCGGTATCGTACACCTGTGCTCATAGATGGGGAATTATGTATATTTATTTCGCAGTCAGGTGAAACGGCTGATACTGTAGCGGCTTTGCGATATATACAAGAAGCCAAGGTGCAAACTTTAGCTATTGTTAATGTGTTAGATAGCGCTATAGCACGCCTGTCTGATAATGTTTTACCTATATATGCAGGCTTAGAGATTGGGGTGGCATCGACCAAAGCTTTCACTGGGCAGCTGATGGTATTGGCGCTCTTAGCGCTGCGAGCCTCTTGCCAATGCAACGCAATGACTCAAGAGGAAGCAAAGGCAATTCTTAATTCGTTGCATAATCTTGCTCCAGTATTAGAACAAGCTCTTACTAGTAATCAAAAGATAGCTGAATTAGCGATACCCCTATCTGCTGCTAGTAAAATATTTTATATTGGTCGGGGTTCAGCTTATCCTATTGCACTGGAGGGGGCACTGAAGATGAAAGAGTTATCATACATTCCTACTGAAGGGGTAGCAGCAGGCGAGTTGAAGCATGGCCCTATAGCGCTAATTGATGATAGCACCTTTGTGATTGCAGTTGCTCCTTATGATGGGCTTTTTGCTAAGACTGCTTCTAATGTACAGGAAGTACAAGCGCGCAAAGGTAATGTTATACTGTTGAGTAACCAAGAAGGATGTGATTCTTTAAAAGATCTATGTTATGCAACCATAGCATTACCCGATAGTAATGACTTCACTGCACCACTGCTTTATGCCTTAGCTGTGCAGCTTATGGCATACCACACAGCGCTGTATAAAGGACACGATGTTGACCAGCCGCGTAATTTAGCTAAGTCTGTTACTGTGGAGTAAGATTTTATTTCAGTGTACATGAGGTAGTACAGAAGCCTCAGAGACTTTTTGGGTTTCTTGTGGTGATAATCTGTGAGGTAAGATGTATAATTAATTGTGGTGTGTGGCTTGACATTAGCTCCATTAGGTGTATAATAATAATTAACAGTACTCGCCACGCCTCTTAACAATGCGGACCAGGGCGAGTCTTTTTACATTGAGCCTATGAAAATCTACAGTAAGCACCCTACTAGCATATCAGAGCAATTAGAACTTTTGATCGAGCGAGGGTTACTAATTCAGAATTATGAAGATGATGCCAGACAGCTTCAAGTGATAGGTTACTACAGGCTAACTGGTTATTTAAAACCTTTTCAAATCAATGATCGTTTCAATGAAGGTACTACCATTAATCAGGTATTGGATTTATATGACTATGACCGGAAGTTAAGGCTTTGTCTGCTAGGAGCGCTAGAGCGTATAGAGATAGCATTTAAAGCCATAGTCAATTATTACATGTCTTTAAAATATGGGACACACTGGTACGAGCTTCTGCGATTTTCTCAAATCAGAGAATTGATAACAAATCACAAAGGTATTTATGATGCTAAAAATTATGGCTTTATAAAGCACTACCAAGCAACTTACCAAACGCCAGTCAATCCTCCAAGTTGGATGGTATTTGAAGTCTTAGGGTTTGCTGACCTATCTAAGATCTGTTCTCATCTACCACACCGTGATTTAAAAGTCCTAGCAAAATTTTGTGACCATTCAAGTGAGGTCATAATTTCTTGGCTACGCTCTCTTACTGTTACACGTAATATTTGTGCCCATCATGCAAGACTGTGGGATAGAGTATACTCAATTTCTCCTAAAAGGACAAAGGAGATTAGCCATGTAAAGCATAAATCCACTGCTGAGCAAATTCTGATTATAGCTTATTTGCTTAATAAGATAGATTACAGGTATCATTGGAAAAGTGAGGTAATAAAAATACTAGAAGCAATAAAACTTCTTGTGAATCTATCTTATATAGGCTTTGATAATAATTCTTGTCAAATATGAATTGGGTACCCAGAAAGTGGTAATTTATATTCTCTCGTATTGCTTTTAATGTTGTTTCTTCAATCGCTCATATGCTTGTGGTGTGGATTTTTTTATGACTCCGTAGATAAGGAAGTAAAAAGTTGTGAATCCAATCCTTGATTAATAAGGTCTTGATAAAGCTGGGTATATAAATAATCACTTGTGCCGCTATCTAGGAATGTATATAATAACAGGCGTAGAAACCTTAGATAGAGCCATGGTAGCTTTACAAGAAATCAAAAGGAAACTAACTCCAAAAGTTATAATTGGCAATAGAGCGATGGGGGGAGGCGCACCTATTTTAGTGCAGTCTATGACCAATACCGATACAGCAGATATAGAAAGCACCGCTCAGCAAGTAGCAACTTTAGCCCAAGCTGGCTCGGAGATCGTACGTATTACAGTTAATAATGATGCAGCTGCCCAAGCTGTGCCTCATATTCGTGCAAGAGTATACCAGCTTATTAATATAGATGTTCCCCTTGTTGGCTGCTTTCACTATAACGGCCATCAGCTATTAACTAAATACCCACAGTGTGCTGAAAACTTAGCAATATACCGTGTTAATCCTGGTAACGTAGGCTTCGGTAAAAAGCGTGATACTCAGTTTGAAATGATGATGGAATGTGCCTTACGTTATGACAAGCCAGTACGCATTGGGGTTAATTGGGGCAGCCTTGATCAAAGCTTATTAGCTGGGTTAATGGATGCAAATGCTGCTTTGCCTGAGCCGCGGGAAGCAGGTGAGGTTATGCGAGAAGCATTGGTGGTTTCTTGCTTGGAAAGCGCCGCAGCAGCAGAAAAAATTGGTTTGAGTCATGATCGTATAGTACTCTCAGCAAAAGTTAGTAGGGTACAAGATTTAATTGCAGTATATCGTGAATTAGCTAGGCGGTCAGATTATGTTCTTCACCTTGGGCTAACTGAAGCAGGTCTTGGCTCACGTGGTATTGTTGCAAGTACTGCAGCGCTGTCAGTATTATTACAAGAGGGTATAGGCGATACTATCCGTTGTTCTCTAACGCCTGCACCTGGTGCACCACGTGAGCAAGAAGTTATAGTATGCCAGCAGCTATTGCAAAGCCTGGGCCTTAGGGCATTTGCTCCACAAGTTAGTGCTTGTCCTGGTTGTGGACGTACTACCAGCACCTTTTTTCAAGAAATGGCTGAGCGCATTCAGAGCTTTATTACGCAGCAAATGCCAATATGGCGCGCCCAATACCCAGGCGTTGAGTCACTAAATGTAGCGGTTATGGGCTGTATTGTTAATGGTCCTGGTGAAAGCAAGCACGCCGATATTGGTATTAGCCTACCTGGCAGTGGCGAAAAGCCTGTAGCACCCGTATTTATCGATGGCAAGAATACACATACTTTGCGTGGTCAAAAGATTGTAGAAGAATTCCAAGTTATTTTAACTCAATATATAGAACAGAAATATGGCCCTAAGCTCGCTGCATAAATTCATCATGTTTTTGCTACTTGTGTGTTGGTCAATACCCGCTCAAGCTACTGAAAATAGCCTAGTTAGCCAGGTTGACCAACTTCTACTCAATGAGTGTGGTCAGTGCCAGAAAATATGGGAAGAGCTAAAACAGTATGGTATCGTTCATCATAGCAGTAAAGATCCGGTATTTAATAGACACTACTATACGGTGATACAACATACATTTGAAAAAACTCTTCTGCATGCTTTACGCAATAAGCAGATTACTTCAGTGGTGTCAATAATCCATGCTCCTCATGCTCCAACACCGCTGAGGGTAGGAGATAGCGATATACTATCGGGTGCATTGCCCAAAGAGATCCTGTTAGAGTCAGGCTATATTGATAGGCTAAGATTACGATATCATACTTTATTGGAATATTTGGAAGCAGGTGGAACACTAATCTCCCTGCATTTACATTATAAAAAGCCAGAAAATGTAGCTGGGTATCATCGCTACCTTGCTTTATGCAGCCAGTATCCTAACCTTTTGGACTTCGAAGTCTCGAGTATACCTGTGGACTATTCAGGAGCTACATACTTTGTGCTACAAAAGAACAAACAAATGCTGATATTTTCTATTATGGGCCCGCAGGCTACTGTCAAGAGTGCAGCTGCATATTCCTGGGCAATGTGGCTGGGTGAGCCTAGAAAAAATCCTATCATAGCTAAACGCGCAGTTAAGATGGATAGCTTTCTTAAAGGCCATAATATAGATGTATATGAAATATTAGGAATGGCTTATGGGGTTA
>JANPII010000075.1:0-7560 GCA_031424915.1 Pseudomonadota bacterium | reverse complement strand
CCCCCCATCAATATGGCATGATACTGGAAAAATTGCTGAGGTGGTTAACGATGTATGTGTACTACCAACAGGGAATTTGCGTGAGAAGTATAAACTAAAGGGTGCGGACCAAGAACCTGCGCTTCAGCGGTAAAAATTTTTATCTTTGGAACAGATGCATATACTTTCGAATATGCTTTGCAATTGGTAAATAGAGCAAAATACTAAATATTTACTGGATCACCACGCCCCTTCGGTGCTCGTGATGACGCTGCAATAGCTGCTTTCAGTTATGTTAATAAAACCTTAACCCGCCTCACTGAACAGATACGTCTTAAACTTTTTCTAAGTCTTGGTGTAGGCCTAATGCTGATTCTTCTAAGGTCTTAGCTATATAGGCCGCCGTCTTCTTATCCTCACCTTCTATCATAATTCGCAGTAACGGCTCTGTCCCAGACTTGCGTATAAGAAAACGATAGTGTGGATATTGTGTTTGAAGCTGAGCCATAGACTGTTTGAATTCTATAGATTCCATAGTATTAGGCTGGATATGACGCACATTGCGTAGCACTTGTGGATATAAAGAAAATAAATTATGTAGGCTGCTAGCAGGTAGCCTATGTTCTACTAAATATGATAGCAGCTGCAGGGCAGATATAATTCCATCTCCAGTGGTTGCGCATTTGCCAGAAATGATGTGGCCAGATTGTTCACCGCCAAAGCTACATGCTTCCTGTTGCATACGTGCAAAGACATAGCGGTCACCGATTTGTGTGCGCCATACCTGCAAGCCTATAGAATTAAGGTAATGCTCCAAAGCCATATTGGACATATGCGTGATTACTACTCCATTATTCTTCAGCTTTTGGTAGTAATGTAAATGTGTTGCTATTGCGCCTAGCAAGTGGTCCCCCGCCACTACTTCACCCTGTTGGTCACAAATTACTATACGGTCAGCATCGCCGTCTAAGGCAATTCCAATATCGGCGCCTACTTCTTTAACCTTTCGTGTTAGGCCCTCAGGATGCATGGCTCCGCACTGTTCGTTGATGTTTAAACCATTAGGTTCACAGGCAATTTTTACTACCTCTGCTCCTAGCTCCCAAAATATAGTAGGGGCCAGGTGATAAGCACCGCCATTAGCGCAGTCTATTACTATCTTAAGCCCTTCTAAGCTACGTTCTTTAGGAAAGCTGGTTTTGGCATATTCAATATAACGTCCTGGAGCATCTTCAAGCCGGCGTGCGCGGCCTAAATCTTCCGAGTCAACCAATAAATGGCTAAGATCCTGTAAGGTCATGGTCTGCTGCAATCTATCTTCTACCTCATCACTGAGCTTTATTCCTTTATGATCAAAAATTTTGAGGCCATTATCATGATAGGGATTATGTGAAGCTGAAATCATAACGCCCATATCAGCACGCATCGCTTTAATTAGCATTGATACAGCGGGTGTGGGCATTGGCCCTACTAGCATTACATCGATACCAACTGAAATAAATCCCGCAGTTAAAGCGGATTCTATCATATACCCTGAAAGCCTGGTGTCTTTGGCAATTATCACTCTATTGCGGTAGCCATCTTTTTTTAGCAAGCTCCCAGCAGACATACCAAGGCGCATTGCCATTTCTGCTGTCATTGGATAGACATTCGCTCTTCCTCTAATGCCATCAGTACCAAATAGACGCTCTATATTACGCATGTTAACCTCTGGAGGACTATTATATCCATCCTAGCAGAGACCACCATAAATATCCAACTCCACCCCATATTAGCAAATTGAAGATACTGACGATAAAGCCAACTCGCCACCATTCCATGGTAGTAAGATATTTAGATCCATAAAAGATAGGGGCAACAGAGTTGCCATAATGTGTTAACCCCCCAGATAATGAAGAAGCATATGCTAAAACCAGGGCAGCTGGAGCAACCTGCATCTGTCCTAAGCTCACAAGTAGCCCAACAAAAATAGCGTAAAATACTGTAATATGAGCCGTTACGCTAGCAAAAAAGTAGTGCACAAAGAAATAGATGCAGATTATGGCGCAAATAACTACAGGTTGGGTGTGGCTGATTACACCCAGTATTCCTTGTAATTCTTCACCTATCCACTGCATAACGCCCATTTTCCCAAGTGCCCCAGACATGGTTAGTAGAAGGGCAAACCATACCATGGTATCCCATGCATTACGTTCGGATATCGCATCATCCCAAGTTAGTACGCCAGTTAGTAATAGGGCTGTCACACCAATCAAAGCGCTAGTAGTGGCATCCAAGCCAATAGAGTCACCTGCAATCCATAAGAATAATAAGGTGATAAAGGTTAAAAGCATCATTATTTCATTTTTACTTAATGGCCCCATTTCAGCCAACGCCTTCTTGGCCAAGATAGGACTTTCTTCTGCTATTTTAATAGCTGGTGGGCATATAACATACAGTAATAAAGGTAAGGCCATAAGGCTTACCAAGCCCGGTACAATAGCACCCAATGCCCAGGATGACCACGTGATTTCAGCACCCATTTTATTAGCTATACTTACCACAAGCGGATTCCCCGCCATGGCTGTGACAAACATAGCGCAGGTAATGGTAGCCGCTTGGAAGCACACCTGGATAAGAAACATACCAGTACGTTTTATTGCTTCTGTAGTATTACCAGCGCCATATTCTTTTATGATGGCTTGAGTAATAGGGTATATCATGCCTCCTCCACGTGCTGTAACGCTTGGAATCATCGGTGCAAGTATAAACTCGGTTATGACAAGACCATAAGAAAGGCCTAAAGTAGTACGCCCTATTTTAGAGATAAAGAAATAAGCAATGCGTTTTCCAAGACCTGTCTTAATCAAGCCGCGCGCAATAAAGAAGGCTAAGACTACTATCCATATAACGCTTGAGCTAAAGCCGCTTAGGGCTTCGTGTAGAGTTAGTGTGTGGGTTAATACACATACTAAGGTTCCTAATAAAGCTATTACACTCATAGGTGCTGAGCCAAAAATGATCCCTAGGATAGTTAATAAGAAAATAATTAATAAATGCCATCCTTCAAGAGTCAAGCCTTCGGGAGCTTCTACGATATTCCACACAATCCCACCTATCAAAGATAAGAAAAACAATTGGAAATATCCCATTAACTGAATCATTTATTACCTCTTAAACAACATGCCGCGCATTATAAAGCACCTCTACAATTCAGTCAAATAAATAATATTTTGGTAGTTTAGAACCCAGGTTTTTGATTAGATAAGGTGGTATAATGGCTTAAAAGCAGCTATTATAGCGTCATTGCGTGCAAGCGGTGGGCCATCCAGAAAACTAACATTAATGAATCACCATGCACCTCTTAGGCTCGACATAATAGTAATCCTGCTATACTTCCTATCCCAAGAAAAAAGATGGTTTGTTCTACAGAAGCTATAAGGTTGTCTTCATAAGCACCATCAATTATACTTGAGCCAATTGTTGTCAGTATGGCACCTGACAACCCTAGAACTGTTGGCAGGGCGCAAGTGCCTATCATCATACTAGTGCAGCCACTGAGGCCTAAAACTAAGGCGCTGACAATAGTAATTACACCCACTCCAGATATAATGATGGCCGGTAGTTATAGAAGATTTTTTGCTTATCATATTCCCTCGTTTGTTTGCATAACTAGACGTATAGAAGTATGTATAGAAGTTTGTAATTCCTCACGCTTACTCAAAATTCTCAGCTATCCATTGATCCAAAAGACGTACCCCAAAGCCGGTAGCTCCTTTAGGGCTAGTCCCTGTACTGCTTTTAGCCCATGCCATACCTGCGATATCTAGGTGTGCCCACTTACGTCCTTTTTGCACAAAGCGTTGTAAGAACTGGGCAGCTGTGATAGCTCCGCCCCCTCGTCCTGTACTGGTGTTACGTACATCAGCTATCTCGGAGTTAATCTGCCGGTCATAGTACTCACCCATTGGCAAGCGCCATACAAACTCTCCAGTTTTTTCGCCTGCTTCATATAGTTGTGTGGCAAGTTGATCATCATTAGTCAGAAGCCCAGCATAGCCTTCGCCAAGCGCCATAACTACTGCGCCAGTAAGAGTAGCCATATCTACTAATATCGGTGGGTCATATTCTTCCTGTGCATACCACATTATATCTGCCAAAACTAGGCGGCCTTCAGCATCTGTGTTCTCTACTTCTACTGTCTGCCCTGACATTGATATCACCACATCACTTGGGCGCTGAGCAGTACCTGAGGGCATATTTTCAACTAAGCCAATAACGCCTACAACATTCACTGCGGCTTTGCGTTTAGCTAAAGCATACATCAAGCCATATACCGAGCCGGCACCTGCCATATCATATTTCATGTCGGCTATGCTACTAGCAGTGGTTTTAAGGTTAATCCCCCCAGTGTCAAAGCATACACCTTTGCCTATTACAGCAATTGGCTTATCTTTTTTATTGCCGCCATTCCATTCCATAATTACTGTGTATGGTTCCTTTGCGCTGCCTTGAGCCACACCTAACAGCGCTCCCATACCTAGCTTAGCCATATCTTTTGTGTCTAGTACTTTAATCTTTATGCCTAATTTTTTCAGTTGTTTACATTCCTGCATAAAACTTTTAGGATATAGTATATTAGCTGGTTCGGAGACAAGATTACGTGTACGTAATACTCCTTCAGCTACTGCCTCTAGAGAAGTAAATCTACGCTCCGCTTCTGCTGCATCTTGCAGTCGAATAGTTAAGCTCTCTAACGTTAGAGTATTCTTTTCCTTTTTGTCTACAAAATATTTATTGAAGTTATAGTTGCGTAATTTGACACCAAGTGCGATATGCACAGCCATTTGCACTGCATCATGCTCAGTTCCAGTAAAATCCTCAATCACAAGCTCAGCTTTTGCTACTTTCATAGCATTGAGTTCATCTGCCAACCTCCCTCCAATCTTTTGTAGTAATAATATATTGAGCTTTGGTAGTTCTCCAAGTCCCAAAAGCAATAATGCTCCTATCCCTGTGCAGGCATAAAGAGGCAAGACCTGCCGATCCTGACCTTCAAACGCAGGATTAGCTTCAATAGCCTTCTCGATAACAGCATTATTATTAAGCTTCTTTAGATTTTCTGTTAGCTTGAGGTCTTTAGCTATGCAGAAGGCAACTACATTTGATTTATTTGTTGTTTCTTTGCTGAAGGTAATATTCATTCTTGCGCTCCTGTGGTTGTCGAAAAATTATGTAAGCCAATATTAAGGCCGGTATATTTAGCATGGCAGAAAAAAGGAAAAAATCAATCCAACCTATATATGTTACTATAAAGCCTGAGGTCATGGGTAAGGTAACCCTAGCTACTGAATCTAGGCTGCTGAGCAATGCGTATTGAGTTGCAGTGAATTCACGATTACACAAATGGCTGACATATCCTACTAGTACCGCGGTGCCAATACCTCCGGTCACATTGTCTATAGTAATAGTTAAGACCAATGTGGGAATATCATGCCCATTTATATATTGTAGAATAAAAATCAGATTAGAGAACATTTGTACATAAAGCCCTATAATCAAAGCCGGGCCATATCCTTTAGTTTTGACTATATATCCACCCCAAAAGGTGCCAAGCATACTAGCGAAAAAGCCATATGATTTGACATAGGTCGCTAGTTCTATCTTAGTAAACTCCATTTCTAGTAGAAATGGGGTGGTCATTACTCCAAGATATGCATCGCCAAGTTTATAGCTTACTACCAGTCCTAGTATAAGTAGAGGGCTACGACGTTGCATAAAGTCCTGGAGTGGTTGCCAAAAGGCATGCTTTACCCAATGCAAAAAGTGCATATGCTGAGTATCTGGTGGTGTAGGATGTATCGGTTCAGGCTGAAACATCACTGCTATAAGCCCAACTACCATAAGTGAAGAGAGGGAAATAAAAGTGATTTGCCAGGAGTAATGCGAAGCCATATATAACGCCCCTGCCGAAGAGGCAAGCATTCCTATTCTATAACCTAAAATTGCCATAGTTGCGCCCATGGCTTGTTCACTATCATCTAATATCTCAATTCGGAATGCATCTATGAGAATATCTTGGGTAGCAGAAAGGAACCCTATAGATAAGACCGTAAGAGCAAAGCCCCAGGTATTATCGATTGGAGTTATAAAACCTAAAGCAGCAATATTAACTATTAGCATTAACTGCATAACCAGCAGCCACCCACGTCTTTTTCCCAAAATTCGGCTTAAAATTGGCATGTCTATATTATCTACAAATGGTGCCCATATAAATTTCCAAGAATATGGAAGCGCCACTGCAGTAAAAAGGCCTATGGTTTTAATATCTATATCATGATCCCATAAATAGGCAGATAGAGTTCCAGAAGTAAGTGGCAGAATTAGGCCGCTGGTAAAGCCCAGCATTAAAATTCGCCACATCGTTAAGGTGCAATACGCCTTAATATTTGCGAGTCTATCCATAGTTATTGTAGCCTCGCAAAAATTGCAAACGCGGGATTAAGGACTGCTCCTGGGGTTAAAGCATCAGCTGCTGTTAAACTAGAAAATTCCCTCTTAAGCACACCCAGCTGCGTTAACAATTTATCGGCAGCTTGAGGCATTATTGGTTGTAACGTAATACCTATACTACGCATTGCCTCTAGTAATACATAAAGAACAGTTTGCATTCTGGTTGTATCCGTTTTACGTAGCTCCCAAAATGGGTTGCGGGTCACATATTCATTGGCACTATTTCCTATATCAACAATAAAGCCAAGTGCAGTGTGGAGGGCTTGATTTTCGATTTCTGTACGCATTTTCCCTACAAGGCTATAAGCCTGATGAAGCAAATCTTGGTCTACCTTGGTATATGGTCCTGGTTGAGGTACAATCCCATCTCCTTGAGCATGGATAAAAGCCATGACTCTTTGAGCTAGGTTACCAATGTTGTTAGCTAATTCTGCATTAAGTCGGTTGATGAGGGCAGGGCGGGAATAATTACCGTCATTGCCAAATGGTACTTCTCGCAGCATAAAGTAGCGCACATAGTCTACCCCAAACTCCTGCACGAGCGCTATAGGATCAATAATATTACCTAGTGATTTAGAGATCTTTTGGCCATCATTAGTCCACCACCCATGGGCAAATATATGATGTGGGATTTCTATTCCTACAGCCATTAAGAATGCTGGCCAATATACGGCATGGAAGCGTAAAATATCTTTACCTACAATGTGTAGATCGCACGGCCAATAGTGGGATTTATCACCTTTTTGTAATGCTGAGATATAGTTAAATAGTGCATCCAACCATACATACATAACATGCCCCGGTGCTTCAGGTACAGGTATACCCCAGGTGAAAGAGGTGCGGGAGACAGATAAATCTGTAAGCCCATTTTTGACAAAAGAAACGACCTCATTATATCTGCTTTTTGGCTTAATAAAATTAGGATGCTCTGCGTATAAGGCTAGCAGCTTATCTTGCCATTTGGACAGACGAAAAAAGTAGCTTGGCTCTTCTATCCACTCTACTTCTGCACCAGTGGGCGCTTTCCCATCCACCAGTTCATTTTCCCCATAAAATGCTTCATCGCGAACGGCATACCACCCTGCATAG
>JANPII010000074.1:0-5298 GCA_031424915.1 Pseudomonadota bacterium | reverse complement strand
AAAAGCTAGAGCTGAAATCCAGGCGCCGTTATACATTACTATACCTACCATAGTGGCCGCCCCAACTCCAAGTGTCATAGCCCCTACTAGCGAAATCGCAGCAACAGCATGGAAAGTGTGGGACGCTACTCTATAACGCTTCTTTTCAGAGGCAGCTTCTTGAATAGCATGACCTGCAGGTTTCAGGCAGCTTTCTTTGAAAGGATGCCAAATCTTCTCTTTAAATGGTGTCCAGGCTTTATCGTCTATGGGGCTCAAAACTTTATCTTTGAAGGGAGTCCATATTTTTTCATCTGCTTTTTCGGCCCATGGCTGAACATGTGGCCAAACGTGATCTGTGGCTAACTGCTTAATCTTACCAGCTCCACTTTTAATTAACTCCCAGCCTTTATAGAGTGTAGACATAATAAGTCCGTCAGGCTTTTTGTCCTCTTTAGGCTCTTTATCTGCGCCTGGCTCATCCGCTTTCATCAGCAATATATGTTTTCCTAACCATTTCTCAGATAGCATGTATAGTACCTTATATTGCGATATAACTTATGGATTCAGTACAAGACAGGTATGTTTACCTATGTTTTGATTCATCCCCTCTACTTTTTAAGGTTAAACTATAAACCAGATTAGTGCAAGCGTGTGTTATATAAAAAGTAATAAATTATACCAAGTCTAGGAAATAAGTGCACACTTGAAGCAAGAATTTTTGAGGAATTTTTATATATCATTTGAGACGCTTGTATTAAAATACTTGCGCGAAAATGGTATGTTAAAATTACCAAAAAGGCTTCAAGTGTATAGTTATTTCCTAGACTTGGTATTATCATCCACTGTAGCTTTTTACTAAACTTTCGCATAGGACGTGCCAACCATCAACTAATACAAAGAAAATTAGCTTAAACGGTAGAGAAAGCATGACTGGAGGCAGCATCATCATACCCATAGCCATTAATGTAGAAGCTACAAGCATGTCTATAATGAGGAATGGCAAAAATAGAAGAAAGCCTATTTCAAAGGCTCGCTTTAATTCACTCAGCATGAATGATGGAATCAGGACTTGCATAGGGGTGTCCTTCGGATCGTTTAACTCTAGTTCAGCCATACTGACAAAAAGCTGTAAATCTTTTTGACGTGTGTTTGCTAGCATAAATTGTTGGAAGGGAGCGCTGATACGTTGCCATGCCTGTTGTTCGTCAATCTCTTCCTGGATTAAGGGGACTATACCATTATCATAAGCTGTCTTTAAAGTTGGTGTCATGATGAAGAAGGTTAAAAATAATGCAAGACTTGATAGCACTATGTTTGGGGGTGTTTGTTGTAAGCCAATGGCTGTGCGTGCAAAAGATAGAACCACCACAATCCGAGTAAAAGAAGTAACCATCATCAATATGGCAGGCGCTATACTTAAAATAGTAATAAGGGCTGTTATCTGTAGAATACGTGAGGTCATGGAGCTATGCCCGATGTCCCCTAGATCTACGTTTAATGAATCACTATAAGCCTCGGGGGAAAAAGCAAAGATAAAAATTATCATTAAGATCCAGAGTGCCTTCAGATTAGGTCGAGGAGCGCTATAGCTATTATGATCTATATTAATTTGCATTTCCTGATTCATCCTCCCATGTATCCATAATAATTTCTTTATGACCCAGTAGCACTAGATAATATTTACCACCACGGCGCACACAAACCATGCGCCTGGTATTATCAAGATATAGGGTGTCAACCAGCTGCATTACTCGACTTGATGAATGTGTTAAAGTTGCCATCCCATATCGTTTTAAAACCCATGCTAGTAGGGAAATAAGGCTTAGCACCAAAACCAATGCTAGTATTGCTTTGAATAGATAACCTGAATCCACTGAGTTCTCTTATATATATTTATTTCATCCACTTCTGCTTAATCTGGTCTATTGCGCCATCTGCTTGAAGTTTATGTAAGGCTTGGTTTATCTTATTGCGCAAGTCTGAACCTTTGCGAAAAGCCATAGCATAGCCGTCATCCATCTTTTCTAGTTCATAATACCTAAGCGTAGGATTTGTGACAACAAACGCCTGGGCCTGATTTTTTTCTAAGAGTGCCGCATCGATTCTTCCTAAGCGTAGTTCTTCAACTAAAAGGCGATTGTTAGTAACTGAAAAAATAGAGATATGCAAACGCTCAGAATGCTCCTTAAGATAGCTTTCCATAGTGCTACCCGTTTGAGTGCCCACTACTTTTCCTGGCATTTCTTCTAATCTAGTAAACTGGCTGTCGCGTGGCAAAAGTAGAGCCAGAACAGTTTGGTGGTAAATTTCTGAGAAATCCACATGTTTTATACGTTCTTCAGTTTGGGTAATAGAAGAAATCGCAAGATCAATACGGCCTGCTTGCAATGCAGCAATCAAAGTATCAAAGCCCATATCATGGATGACTACTTTTTGTCCTAACTCTTTAGATATAGCTTCCATAATATCTATGTCTATACCCACCACTTTGCCGTTTTGGTAAAACTCAAATGGGGGATAGTCGGCTGAGACGCCTACATTTAGTACTTCTTGGTTATTCTGTGTGGGTTCGCAAGCTGCAATTAGCAATACCGCTATTGCTGCGCATATCTTTTTTATGCTCATTCTTAACTCCATTTTGATGTTCATCTTAACTCCGTAGAGGGAAATTTTTCTATCGGTAATATTAATAGGGTTGGGCTAGAAGATCAAGTGAATATAGGAGTGAGTAAATTGTAACTGTTGTGCCGTCATTATTTGTTATATTGGCAATATTTTATTATTGCATAGGAGGTTATGTTGTTTATAATGCTCTGCTCTATTATAAGCAGAATAAGGTAAATGAAAATGAAAGCTACTATTGAGTTTTGCAAACCAGAGCAAGGAATTACATTAGAATTTTGGTTGTCCTTAGTAAAAGCTGTTTTTAAAGAGGCTATCCCTTTAGGAGATCAAGTTGTTATCAATGATTACATAACTGACTTTATGAGCTATATAATAAATACACAGCATACCCCTCAGCAATTAGAAGTAAGGCCGCAAACCTGGCTACAGAGACAGCAGCGAGATGATCCCTCAAAATTACTACACTTAAATCCTTTGTAATCAATTGGCACACAGATCTATACAAAGTACTTGACCTAATATCTAAAAGCTTACGATAATAAAATTGTAATATATAAGATAGGTGCCAATGTTTTACAATTTACGCTATGTAAGTATTGTAGTGACTGTGGTTATGACAATAGTTGCTATGATTGCCGGCATATACCTACAGCATTATATTTTAGAACATGTGGTGCACGATGTTGGGCAGTCTAGAGCCGAAGCATCAGCAAAATTATATATACAGAATGTGTGGAATCGCTATTACCCAGTTATTGCTTTTGTCTCGAACCAATCTCAGGAAGCACGTGATGCATTGCCGCAATACGCGAGCTATTCTAAAGAAACTGATAACTTTTTTAGTGATAATGGACTGGTCGGCGTTACGATTCTGGATAAAAATGGCATTTCGCTATACCAGACAGCTCAGCGTGGAGCACAAGAACGGCCAGGTTGGCTTGGCTCTTTACTAGGCGAAAACATCACCAAGAAATTACTAACTACTGCCATAGGTGGCAAAGCCAGCGGAGCGATTCTGACAGATGCAGCTGTTATTAACGGTGAAAGTAAAACCTCACATAACGTGCTAAGAGTTATGATTCCAATTGCTCCTACGCAAGTAGCACCTGAATATCAGAGTGCAGCACAATTGGCAAATGCTGTACTGATGTTAGACTATGACATTAGCGCCAACTCTAGTGCCATTGCCATAATTATGTTTGTGCTAATATTAGGTGTATCTCTATCTTTTGCCACTATGAGTATAGCTATTATAGGCATCTCAAGAAGGGCAGAAATGTTATTAGAAAAGCAGCAGGAAAGCGCAGTAGAAATGTCGGCTGCTAAAGCTGAGGCTGAATCCGAAAACCGCAATAAATCTAAATTTTTGGCTAATATTAGCCATGAGTTGCGTACGCCCTTAAATGCGATTATTGGTTTTTCTGAGATTATTAGTTCTGAATCCATGGGGCCTATTGAGAATCCAAAGTATAAAGAATTTATCAAAGATATCCATACTTCAGGACAACATCTACTTAGCTTAATTAATGATATTCTCGATTATTCAAAAGCAGAAGAAAATAAGCTAGTAGTGGATCATGAAGAGGTAGATATTACTAAGGTAATTCAGATAAGCATGCGTATGCTGTCACCAAGAGCTGAAGAAGCGAAGGTGCAGTTGGTGGAAGAGGTTCCAGCTGATCATATTTTAGTTATTGCTGATCCGAAACGTATCAAGCAGGTGTTATTGAACTTGCTATCCAACTCAGTAAAGTTTACGCCTGAAGGGGGGCAAGTTAGTGTCAAGCTATCGCTAGATAATGAAGCACAGCTGGTGACAGTTGAAGTGCACGACACTGGCGTAGGTATGGAGCCCCAAGATCTAGCGCGGGCTTTGGCTCCATTTGGGCAGATTGATAACAAGCTAAGCCGCCGTTACGATGGTACAGGGCTCGGCTTGCCTTTGACTAAAAAGCTAGTGGAATTAATGAATGGAAAATTTGATATTAAGAGCGAAATAGGCTTGGGTACTACTGTCGTTCTTAAGTTCCAAATTGCTAATGATGCAAGTAAAAATAGTACTCCTACTGCTAGTGTTTAATACGCGACTTTTGGATTAGGATAGTGGTGTAAGGCGCATAAAATCACGAGCCCCAGGGGGGTGTGGTGATCTATAAGTAAGCATTCAGCCTCCACCAGGTGGTGCGGGCTAAACAGTTACGTTAACTTAGCCTCATTTTCTGGCTCTACATGAATGGTAATAATGGCATGCTCAAATGTCTGTTGTAGAGCGTTTTCGATATGATCGCATATAGAGTGAGACTCTATAACTGTCATCTTCCCCGGCACAACTAAGTGAAAGTCAATAAAAACGGCCTGGCCTGCGTGTCTAATTTTAAGGTCATGTACTTCTATTGCCTGGGAATAATTATTGGTAATAATATCATTAATTTTAGCTACTTCTTCGGCCGAAGGGGCGGCGTCCATTAGCCCATCAACTGATTCTTTTATCAACTTCCCGCCAGTCCATAAAATATGTAAACCTGTAATGGTAGCAAGCAAAGGGTCTAATATCATCCAGCCAGTGACAACTACTAGCATCACGCCTACTGCTAGCCCAACTGATGATATAACATCGCTCATTAAATGCTTGCCATCAGCCACTATTGCAGGGGAGCGATATTTTTTGCCACGGCTGATTAATATCCAGGC
>JANPII010000073.1:0-5744 GCA_031424915.1 Pseudomonadota bacterium | reverse complement strand
ATACCAACTCTCAGCTAAAAGATTACAGCATCGCTCCTCGCTCATGTAGATTTTACTACACATCGCTCGTCGCTCCTTGTACTGTTTTAGCTGAGAGTAGGTATTAGTACAAACTTCAAGCTACTTAGATTCCAATCTAGCAGCACTTCTATCGATACTCAAGCAATAAAAACATAGAAAATGGTCACGGCTCGACTAAATGCGATACTTATTTTATGATCATTAATTTTATGTATTATTATAATATTTCTAAAATACTAACTACTGGAGGACGCGCTATGTTTTATACCAAGGTTAGGAATAACTATACACTTGAAGAATTTTTGTGGAATTTTGGCTTATCATTTGAGACGCTTGTATTCAAATACTGGCGCGAAAATGGTATGTTAAAATTACCAAAAAGGCTTCAAATGTATAGTTATTTCCTAGACTTAGTATTAGTATGCTTCTAAACTATGTAGAGTGTCTTAAACCAGCATGGAGATAGGTTATTGCGAATATTTACTCTATAACTTTTGGAACGATAAAATAACCATATCTACTAACTGGAGCATTGGCTAGAACTGCATCTCGGATGCCACCATCTGCAACCACATCCGGCCGCATATCAGCATAATCTCCCACTGTGCTAGCCAGCGGTTCTACACCCTGTGTGTTTACCTCAGATAGCTGCTCTACAAAACCAAAGATCTTCTCTAGCTCACCCGTATAAGCCTGCACTTCTATATCTGTTAATTCAATGTTTGCCAGTTTAGCAACTATTTGCACTTCTTGTTTGGTTATAGTCATTGCGCCTATCAGAAATTCATTATAATATAGTCCAACATAATAGTATAATATCTTGCTCTCAGCAAGTCATGATTATATCTAACAAACGCTGAACAATAAGTTTTCCATAAATAGATATGATTTATACTGATAAAGCTCAATTCATGCACCACTTGCCCCCCCAACAAGCGCGTATAATGTGCTTAGATATAGGGCAAAAACGGATTGGAATAGCTATTGCCCACCGTGGTTTAGGGATGCCGCTTCAGGTACTGCACAGAATTAACAGAGCAAAGGATATAGCGGCATTACGTGGTATTATAGCTGAGTGGAAAATCGGCGGGATCGTAGTGGGTATGCCTATAGCAATGGATGGCAGCCGTGGTGAGGCTACAAAAGAGATAGAGGCATTCATTAAATGGCTGCTTGAATTAAATCTACCTATTATCACACATGATGAGCGAATGTCTACTGCTGCTGCGCATAGCTTGATGCGCAGCCATGCAGTCTGTCGCAAAACACGGCATGCCAATGACGATATGATAGCTGCTAGCATGATTCTGGAAAGCTTTGTGGCAACTTAAATTTAGGAATTCTATGCCTACGCTATCTGCGCTTAGTCCGGCTAAATTAAACCTCTTCCTTAATGTAATAGGCAAGAACGAGCATAACTATCACTTGCTGGAAAGCTTATTTATCAAACTGCAGCTAGCAGATGAAATTACCGTTGAACCTGCAGATGATATTTTGGTAACTACCTCAAGTAATACCGTGATCTTAGATAATATAGTCACACGCACTGCCAAATTGCTGAGTCATACCTATAATTATAGGGGTGGTGTCCATATTAATATATGCAAAAATATTCCTATCGGCGCAGGTTTGGGTGGCGCTTCCTCTAATTCAGCAACTACACTTTTATTATTGAATCAACTATGGAACTTAAACCTGACCGATGTGCAACTTACTCAGCATGCTCTCCGGCTAGGCGCTGATGTGCCCTTCTTCTTAAAAGCAGGCAACGCTATGGTCTATGGAACTGGGGAAATAATTGAAACGGTGAAACTAGATATAAAGCTGCCAATTATTCTTATATATCCTAATTTTCCCATATCCACTGCTGAAGTATACCAACAAAGTGTTCAAGCTTTTAGCCCTACTCAGCAACCACTATCCATACAACAAATCATCTTCCAAATTTATAATGGGCATAATGACCTTTATATCCCAGCATTACGCCTTCACCCTATGATAAGCCAGGTTATATCCACTATTTCCGCACAACCTGGGTGTATAGCTGCACGAATGTCGGGCAGTGGCTCATGTTGTTTTGGCATATTTAACAGCACCGAAGCAGCCTATATTACAGCGCATAATTTTATAACTTCCGGAAAGGATTGGTTTGTATATCATGAGCTTCTACAATTATAGAATTATATAAAGCAATATAATGGACATACTCAATAATCGCCAATATTTACAGCAAAACAAAATAGCAGACTTTGGCAATGCGCAGGTCTATGAGTATTATGATCAGCGAGACCAAAAACATTGCTACATTATAGATAACTTTGAGCCAAACATATCCAATAAAGCCTTGCTTGAGTTTATTTTAACAAGAATCAACCCTAATCAGTTAGTAGCCGAAATAGGGGGAGATGCCGTATTATCAGCTACTAATGGGGATATATTGCTCTTCCATGCTACTGATGCAAGCACTATTAGAACGGAAATTTTACATGACTATACTCCACGTCCTTACACTCTGTCTTTTAAGACCGCAGAATTTCATACTTATGCAAGCTTGACTCACAATGCCACTCAGCAACACCATTATATTGGTGTTGGGCCTGTTTATCTAGGTTCATGGTTGGGCCCAGGCTATATTCGAGATGATAGTAAATATGAGTCAAAATACTTCCGTGGAGATGTATTCATAGCCCCTGGCACTAAATCAACACAGATCGATTACGCCTCAATTAGCACATCCTTTGATTTAACTCCTATGCAAGTTTTGCATCTAAAGAAATTTATTAGCCATTACGCTCAAGCGTGGATGCATCCTGAAGCCCAACCTTTTATCTTTGTAGGTAATAATTGTTCAGATTTTACGCATGATTTATTTAAGGTGATTAGCCGAGGGCTAGATAGTATGCCCCGGCATTATTATGCATATCACATTGCGGATGAGTTGGATTTTCAAGATAAGGGTATATTTTATAACTACATTATTTCTCACCCCAACACCTGGCTAAATCATGTTAATGTCCTTTATGACCTTGTGCTACCCTATATAACACAAGACTCTGTTCAAGATTCTCCTCCTCCGCCTTCCACTCCTTTTTATTATCCACATGCTACAATCAATTTCATCGATGAATCTTTCTTTCCACAAGAACTTATTGATTCAATAGATGCATTATATGATATATATTTACCATCTTACCTCATCCAAGACTATTCATTCTTGCTGTAATAACCCAGCCCTGGGTAATCATAATGATACTTTTACTTTGACTTGGAAGCTTTAAAAGAGTAGTGTTTGCCAATAATAAGAGATTACACTGCATGGGGTTAGAGTATGACACAGCTTAAAAAAAGTTCCATTCTACTATTACTTTTTGCCTTTACAGGGTGTACTAATTCATGGATGGAAGAAAAGAAAGATCCTCTACCAGGAGAGCGTATCCCAATTTTATCATCGACTCAAACACTAGGCAAACTTGGCTTACATACCCCTCAATTGCCTGCTACAATACAAAATAAAACATGGCCAAGTATGGCCCTGGGAGTAATGGAATATCCAAATCCAGCGTTGCTGCAAAATCTTGCTGAAGAAATGAGATTTAAAATGCGAGCAGCTAATAAAAATTTAGCAGTAGTAACTACCCCGGTGGTAGCAAACAATACTCTGTTTACTCTTGAGCCAACCGGCGAAGTTGTAGCTTTTGATTGGCAAACAGGCCAAGAAAAGTGGCGTAATAAACAGCTGTTTGAACCTGATTCCTTTTGGTCGGAGCGATACTATAGCGGGGGGTTGCTCTACTACGCAGGCATATTATATGTAACAAGTGGCAGTGACAGGGTTGTGGCATTAGAAGCTGATACTGGACAAATAAAATGGAGCCATAAGCTTAATGGTTTAAGTAGAGCCATCCCAGTAATAATATCTGGCACACTAGTGTTACAAACTATAGAAGGCAGTGCTTATGGTCTAGATTTAAACAATGGTAACATTAAGTGGCTACATTGGAGTAGTGGCACAGAAGTCTCTATACTCTCTAGCTCTTACGCCATTGCAAATGGCGATTTAGCCTTATTGCAATTCACTGACCAAGGCGTGGCCGCATATGATGCAAAACGTCATAAAGAGGTATGGGCACGCAGCTTCACAGACATAACTTATGGTGACTTTAGCAGTACAGAGCATTTCACAAATTACACTCCTGCATATAGCAATGGAATACTATATACATATGGCAAAAATGTATTAGCTGCCATCAAGAGCACTACAGCTGATATATTATGGAAAATTCCACTCGCTATATCAGCCCCTATCATGGTTTCTGGCGATACTATTTATGCTCTTGCTAAGCAAAATGGGAATTACATACTAGTAGCAATACATAAAACAAATGGCAGTATATCCTGGATAACCGAGCTATCCCCACATAATGATACTAAGCAAAATTTAGTATTTAACTCACCTTTTGTGGCAGGAAGCCTTGTAGGGCTAGCAGATAACCAGGGTAATTTACGTTGGTTTAATGCTATAAATGGACAATATCAAAATTCTCTGAATATTGATAAAGATGTCTACACAAGACCAATTGTGGTAGACAATACTTTATTAGTAACTAGCGCTAACGGTAACATTGTACGATATGCAGCAAGGGGAAAAAATGAGCGACTGCCATAGCGCAACCCCAGTAATATTACCGGCATTAGGAAGCTTTCAAGTGATTGCCAGCCTATTTATTATGGGGCTTGCGGGTAGCTTTACTCATTGCATAGGTATGTGCGGCCCTATTGCTATGAGCCAAATGAGCATGCGCTTGATGAATTTATCAGCTGAGCAAATGCAGCAGTGGCACAAAGTACGGGCTGCACTGGCACTACCCTATTATTTTGGTAAAACATTTTCCTATATTCTACTTACTTTATCTATGGCGTTACTAGCACAGCAACTACACGACATACCATTTGCCAAAAGCCTCACCAGTATAATTTTATTTACCGTTGCCTTTGGCTTTATATATGCAGCCATATTCCAAGCCATTCCTAAGCTGCCAGTTCGGTTGACCAAGTTATCATGGCTAGATTCTTATACCAAAATGATTGCTAATCGCGCCTTACAGCCCTTTGGCTATCGTGGTCTACTACTTGGCATGGTTTTAGGCTTAATTCCATGCGGCTTAGTATATAGTGCTATAATCACCGCTCTTACTCTTTCTCCTAATCTGTGGATGGCATGTGTGGCCATGTTTGCATTTGGTATAGCTACCACTCCTGGGCTTTTTATGGTAGCATATTTAGGGCAGCACTTTCTTGCACGTAGTCGCAATTTTTTTCGCATGCTGTATGCGCTAATTATGATGGCAAACGCAGTGCTACTAATACACTATGCAACAAAGCTATGGTTATAAAATGCAACTAGATATACTTGAACAGCTTATTACCTCTATCTCTAAGCTACCTGGTCTAGGCCCCCGTTCAGCAAGACGCATAGTTCTGCATCTTATTTCAAATGTAGATAAAACTATGTATCCCTTGGCTAATGCAATCTCGGAAGTAGCTAATACGGTTGTTACCTGTAGTAGCTGTAACAATATTGATCTACAATCCCCATGCTATATATGTGCAGACCCTTCACGCGCTGGTACTACCTTATGTATTGTAGAATCAGTGAGCGACCTTTGGGCGGTTGAACGCAGTAATGTTTTTCGTAATCGCTATCATGTATTAGGTGGCACACT
>JANPII010000072.1:0-8597 GCA_031424915.1 Pseudomonadota bacterium | reverse complement strand
GCAAGTAAGAAGACCGATGCTCTTCCTTGCAGCCATAATAGCTATTCCACTTAATGCACCAATAGCAGAATGAACCGCTGTGATTTGCCATAGTGGTAGTGCATAAATAGAACCAAAGTATACTGTAGTAGCAGAAAGCGCTCCAGTAAATGCCACACTTGCTACACTTACAGATGTATACAAATAGCTTGCACCTAAATATTGCGCTGCATCTGGCCTTGCTTTATATGCAGGTGCTGGAGATAGGGGGGCTCCTATCGCACGCCTGCGATCCAAAGCATGAGAAACACTCATTGTATTATTGCTTAGTTCAACTACAGAAGCAGCGTTCAAATCCTGTTTCTGTTCTACTTCAACTACAGAAGCAGCGTTCAAATTCTGCTTCTGTTCTTTTGCTAACTGCTCAAACTTACGATTATCAGTGATTGGTGCTAATTTCTCTACAATAGGGGCGCGTTGTACTACTCCTACAATTTTAGCAATTATATTCTGTATTACTTCTAAACAGAATACAGCCACCGCATGTTCTAACTCTGAATTTTTTGGCTGCTCTTTGTCTAAATCAGGGGCTATAGACCTTATTATTGATTGAGTCTCCACCCCTAGAACTTCTTTTATATTTGCCATTAAGCCTAAACCTCCACCGCCATTCAAGGCTCCAGCACTAAAGGCTTTACCAAACATTTTAGCTATTGTGCCGAAGGTAACAAAAATCATAGCTATTTGAGAGGCTGACAGAGGTTCCTCTCCACTATTCTTTAATCGCTCTACTCCAAGCAGCATCATTTTGCCCAACAGCTGATCCTTGTCATCCAAATTCTCGATATCTAGCTCTTTGAATGCGTCAAATAAATTACGCATATCACCCCAGGTCCACTCTTTAGGGATTGCTGCAAGCATAGGGTGCATCTGCAGTGGTATGAGATTACCAAATACTTTATGCAGCATATCTCCTACGGGAGTTGTATTCTCCTCTTGCCCGACCTTAGATAAGTTAGCACATGCTGTAAAAATGTCCTTTATAGAGCACGCAGGCGTAAAATAATCTTTGAAGCTGGGAACTTTTGCAGCTATACCAGAACCTGGGTCAAATACATTATTACCAAGCAGCGGAGCTAAGCCAGTAGTCTGTATGGTTGCATTTATCTGATCCTTTATCATAGTCGGTAGGCCACTGTTGATAATATCAACTATTACATCCATGAATTCATGGATAATAACGTTCCCACCCTGTTCTTGGTGCATCTTTTCTAGCATTTCAAGAAGTACATCTACTTTATTTAGTAGCGCATCATCAGCAAAAAATTTCTCCCATCCCGACCCAAACTGGGAAACTATTTGGGAAACTATTAAATTGCCTATAATGGGCAAGTTGCTTACTTCCTTCCAGATAGGGATTATCAATCTTAATATTTTTCTCCACATTCCTATGAAATTAGGAGCATGCATCTGCTTTGATAGCTGCCCTTCTATTTTATCTTTTGCTACCCCATTGCGCACTAAAATCGGCCTTAAATGCTCATTTCGTAGCCATTCCACCATGTGCTGGCGCGCACCCAGCTTAATTTGCGCTTCTGTTTTTTTTCCGTCTGTATTCTTAGGGCCTGTCAAATATTCCCCTCTGGCAGTAATGTAACTTAGAGCCTCGCTATAATCCCAACCAGAATCTAGCAAATCTTCTAATTCAGCCTCCGGATTTACGTCATGACCTGCTGCCCTCTGAGCCTCATATTTCTCTAGTATTTCAATGGCTTGATGATTCAAGAGATATACATCAGTCCCAGTCAGCGCTTTGGTTAATTTAGCTTCCAGCATATATCGCTGCACCTGCCTATCTATTTGCTGCGGAGTATCTGCCGTAAAACCACGGGCTGCGGCATACGCAAGCCGCATTCCCTCTTGTGCTTTTTGTTCTACCTTAAGCTTACGTTCCTCCCTCAATCCAGCGTCACCATCACCAAAACGATACCACTTTCTGATTTTAAGAATCGCCTCATTCAAAGTCTCAGCTTTAACTTCCTTGGTCCATTTCTTTTTTAGGGCCTGCTTTTCTATTTCTTTTCTAACACGCTCCTCTTCTTTATGTTCAAGGTAACACCTCTCTCTTATTATATCCTCTTGTAACATCTTAGATATATTGGATAAGCTAGCAGCTGCGTTTGGAGCCATCATCCCAAGCATACCAATCATTGGTTCAACTTTTTTTACTAGCTCTTTGAGATATCCTTCTTGATGCTTCATCCCATCTATGCCTACTACCTCAGAACTTGGTACAAAATTACCAACGAACTCTCCTACAGTACTAAATTTCATTCCAATTGCAGGATACTGCGCCATACCTATGGTAAAGAATGGCAGCATATATGCCAATATTGGCAACTTACCGCTTTCACCGTCACGCACTGCTTTTAAGAATTTATGCATTTGAGGTTGCGAAACATAAGCATGCATAGCCAGTGGTGAAGCAATGGGTAGTAACGAGGTAAGAATATTATTTAGGTTACCGTTGGAGCTTCGTAATGACTTAGCAATCTCTTGAGCAACCGCCACTGGCTCCGCCATAACCTTAGGCAGTGCATCCATAACTTCAGGCAAGGTAGTGTTTGCTGGCACAGTCTCAAAAAGCTTACGCGCACTATTTGACGACAACGCTATCATTGCGGGTCCTAAAGCATCTGTCTCTAATTGAGACAATAAACCTGGTCCTACGTTCTGTGCTGCTTTAAGAGCAGGTAAGACCCCTTCACGCATTTTAGTAATGACGCTTTTTGCACGCTCTGGGGCTCCCTCTTCCTTGGTTAGCTTCTCAATAACACAACATAGAGGTTCAAAATTTTGATCTTCAAGCACCTTAGTAAGTAAGCGCATGATTACCATCGAGGTTTCTTCGGTCATTTCCTTCATACTTTTGAGCTTATAAGGCTCAAGTGCTTCTAGTGTATGGCTCAGCAAGGCACTGATACCCACTTGCAAGCACGTACGGTAATGTTCCCTCTGAATAACATTTTTCTGTGCAGAGTCCTTATATGTCAATACTCGTTCTACTAATAAATCACGGATTTCAGTTTTTTTGACTAAGTGATTGTTCAATATTTCTATGAGCGTCGTAACTTTTGGCGTCTCTTGATTCTCAAGTTCAGCAAAATCTAACAACATTTCAAATACTGGCAATGCCAAGCGTGCAATGAATTTTAAATTAGCTGGGCCCATGTTTTTCACTATATTTGGCGCAAAACTACTCCCTGCCCACTTTTCTACCAAGCCCTCTCCTTTCTCGAAGTTCGATGCCCAAGCTATAAATCTTAAGTAGAGTAAAAATGCAGGCGTTATCATATTTCTTAAGAATGTAAATGGCTTGAAAGGTTTCGGGGGCGCATTTAGATTATTGACATTGCTTTTCTTTATTCCATTAAACATATCATTAAATGCAGCTAAAGATGTTGCGAGTGAATCTGCGAGGGTTTCCTGAAACGTCTCCTGAGATACATCTTTAAGTTTCTCTAAAATGCCAACTAAGCCTGCCAAGCCTTTTTCATAACCTAATGAATTAGTGTTAAGTTGAGTTGGAATTAGATCTCTTACCCTGTTGATTAAGCTATCTAATGACTCATCTATAGCACCATAGATCTCAGCTACCTCCCTAGCCGCCAGTTTCTTCTCCTCCTCAGTAGCTGGCTCTAGTCCCGCCACTATCCTTAATTTCCGTATTGTGATTTCACTATCTTCTAGGATTTGGCTATCTAATAATTGATCATATATATTATCCATTAAATCGGAGACTGGCTCTAATAACTCACTTCCTTGCGAACCAAAGCTTAGCCTGCCGCTATCTAACATGCTACTGAATATACCATTTCTGTCAAACAATGAGTCTAACGTAAATTTTTCTGCTAACGCCTTCAATTCATTCTCTATTTCTTGGCGACTCTTTTTAGGCTTTTCAAAGTTTGCCTTATTTCCCTGCATCACTTTGTCCCAAGCTTCAAGAATTGGGGAGACGACGTTTACATGCTCCTCAACTAAGGGCTCGCATTCTTCAAACTTTTTGATATCGTCAAACTTCGCTAAATACGTGTCGTTTACTTTTTCTAGCGCTACCAATAGTTCTAACGATTTCTCATATGGCGTTAATTTTCTAGTGTTTACTTGCCCACAAACTTTTTTAACCTTTCGAAGTGTCTTGTTAAAGCCTTGGTACCACCCTTTAATCTCCTGTACTGCCTGAGCATTCGCTTCACTTAAAGTAAAAGGAGACATATCTTTCACTTCTTGAAAACCTTGCTGTAAATCTTTAAGACACTGATTTAAAATATCTATTCTGTCCTCATATTGCCCCTCAGTCTTATTAGTAGACTTTAGTTTGGATAGTGCATTTTGCACAGCAGTGGTATAGTCATCACGGCTACACTTGAATTGTATAGACAACTCTTCCCAAGTTGAAGTAATGAAGGCCGTACCCTTTTCGATATCTTCCAACTGCTTAGTATACGCCTGCTTTGCTTCTAGATACTTTGCACGCTGCGTCTTTACTTTCTTATAAGCTGCCTTATACTCTGTATCCTTTTTGCTAGATTGCATTGTTGTCGACAGATCTTCGTGGATGTGGTTACAGTGCCCCTTAATTTCATCAAGGCGTTTTGTAAAAATTTCTTTCTGCTTATTAATATTATTCTTTCCTTTTTTAACATCATTTTCTAATGTTTGGTAAAGCTCGCGTAATTCTGGAACTCTTCCTTGTATTACCTCATAGCCAAAGCCTAGCTCAATTTCCAGGTCACTCTGCTTTTTTAAAAGCTTTTTTAATTCTACACGGCTTGCCCGTAGTTCCTGCATTTTCTCTTTATCATCAAGCTCTCTTTCCTCTAACCCTTCGATAAAATCCTGTCTTTTTGCATGCCATAGCGCAGCCTGCTCTCCTTCTATTTCTGCATTCTTTTGTTTCCATTTATCCACCAGATGGCAAATTGGAAGATGCTCTGACTTTGCAGGCGCATTGACTAGTTCTTCTACATGGCGCAGATGTATTTGCCACGCACGTTTTATAGGATCATGTATAGCTATGTCCGCAGGCGATGAGTCTTTAAATATCGCCTCTATTTGCAAGATCATTTCTAAATCCGGATTTGGGTGCATAAGGAGTCGATATTGATTATCCCATTTGCTCCTAATACTACTTGCTGCTTCGGCACTTAACCTTTCTGGTAGCTCTGCTGATAAAAAGGTCAATCTTGCGTGTTGAAGCTGCTTATCCTCTTCTTCCTTTGATGGTATAAAATCTAAATTTTCCCACTGTGCAGCTAGATCTTTCAGCCACTCATTCTTAACTACCTCACCACGCACTTTTTGTCTTTGATAATATTTAACAGCGTCTCCTTGCAAAAATTTATGCCACGCCTTTTCAATGTCTTCTTCACTGCAGTGGCGTAATTTTACTACTTCTTGACCCCATTCGCTTAATATCTGAGCCTTGGTTTTCCGCAAATCTGTGAACTGGCCAGCACTAATCTGGTTACCGTGCAGCTGTTGAGCTATAATTTCTTCTTCTATGAGCTTTACTTTTACAATATCTCTATTGGCATTAGTTCCATGCACTACTTCAAATACAGATTCCCAGAATGTTCTTGGGGGGCCTTCAGTTTCGTGCCACTTGCTCATTACCGCTTCACCGAAAGACGCTATAACTCCTAAGATTCCATACTCAGTACTTCCTATAGTCTGGCGAGTCATACTACAGGCTTGGCTGTAGGCACATATGTCCTTTAGATCCACTTCCTTCTTCTTTGCAAGCTGTTGAAGCGGTGCCAACCATAACAGCTCTCCTACCAAGCCTTCAATATCTATTTTGGATTCCATTGCGCCCCCAGGCTGCAGCACTACATTTACTGCCCACTGCGCATGCTTCTTCAATATTTTTCTGCCTTCTGCACGTAAAGAGTCTAGATCCAATTTCAACTTTTGCTCCACACTTAAGTGCTTACGCTTCAGAGCAACTTCTGGGCTTCTATGATGCTGCAGAATTTTATTCCACGCTTCGTCAATTTTACTATTGCATGCAGCCATAGTTTTACGGTATTCGCTATCGTCAGTAGGAGGGTTACTGCGGAATAATAAACCACCACGCTTATCTCCCCCATAACAACGCATTAACTTACTTTGCATTTCATTACGAACAATAGTTAGGGGAATTCTATTTAAACGCTGCGCTTGCTCATTTGCACTGATACGTTTACGTATGTGTTCCCACATTTGGGGTAAATTCTGATCTCGATAAGCCTCTAAATATTTTCCTATATCTCTAATTTTCTCTCTTTGCTCGCCTTTTGCCACCTCCAACACTGCCTCTTTAAACTCTCCAGCCTCCTGACTATAGAGAATGTTGTCCAATTCAGCCTCGGTCACATCTTTTTCGCCTAATAATGGCTTTAATATTTTCCCTTGCTCCGCAACTTTCCAGTCATGCATATGCGCTTTTAGTCCAGCTGCTAAGCGGTCATTAAAAGGAGGGCGATCTACATCTAAATCTTGCAAATATTCTAAAAATCTCTCTTCTTGCTGTTTCTGTTCGTCAGTTAAAAAGAATAAATTTGCATTATTCTGCTCATAAGCATTAGCTTTTCCATCTTGTACCTCCGCTACATTCTCCATCTCAACTTTTATAGCCTTAAAGTCCCCTATTTTTCTATGCAGGCGTTCCCAAGCTGAGTAGCTGTCTCTCTTATCTATATTCTCAGGCTCAATGATCACACCATACAGCTTCAATAACTCACTAGCCCACTCTTGTGGATCTCTAATGGCACAAAGCGAGGTAATCTCCCTATCAGTTATATCCCTTCTGTCAATCTCTTCATCTTTATCCTCACGCTCTATACGGCACAACTCTTTTGCTACATGTTTTAGCGCTTCATACTTTCTGTTATAATCCCAATATTTAAAGTGTTCTTTAACTCTGGTATCTGTCCATATAGGTATTTTTTCACAGCTTAATTGGTCCAACCTCTCTGGGATTAATGCCGCTAAATGCTCTCTAAACCCTTCCTGCTGTATTTCCTCAATATTTTCTACAGCTTTTTGCATATCTATAAAGTGCTGCTTCCATTTATCAGTGGCTATCTCTTGCAGATCTGTAGGTATGGCAGCCAACGATTGCGCAAACTCTTGCAATGCTTCTAGATTATTTGAATTATAAACTGTGCTGCTTTCAGCAAGGCTCAAATCGCACTCTAATAACAAGGCTTGTAATGATGCCGATCTTCCATTGTAAATCATCTGTTCAAAGCACTCGATGATATACTCTTTGCTTAATATATTTCTGGCATAGCCAGCCCAACCATTTCGTGCAGAACGCCCAATAGCCTGCCACAATACGTTATCAGTAACTTTAAGAGATAGATTTATTACCTCAAGGCCCGCAAAATATTGAGTCTTAATATCCGCGCCTCTACCTAATATTGGAGTTGCAACTGTAATGTGCCAATCCTTACCGGCTTCTTCTACTATCTTATGTGTAGACTGCCCATCATCATGCAGATCCCCAGTACAGAGCTGTATTGTTGGTCGGGGGTTTTTATCAGCATAATAATCACATAAATACTTATATGTCCTTTTAGCGTCTCTAGATGTTTCACAAATCAATAGTTTAGGCGCGGGGTTATTGCTTAACTCAGCAGCTCTTTGCATTACTGCTATGTCATTTTCTACAATAATATCTTTATACTGCGCACGCAAATTAGTACGGTTACGTGGATGGATAAATGAGGCAAAACTCCCATACAAAGCAAATTCTAATAAATCTGTGAAAGGCCCGGCAGTACCAGTTAGCCCAAAGACTTTACCACCGTCCCAGTCCTTGCTGCTAGTGCAATATCCATCGATGAAATCCTTACTAGTATTGATAGATACAGTCTCAGTCATGGGGTCATTGCAGAACTCTTGCTCAGCATTCTTTTCCCGAGCATTTAAGATAGCGTGAAGGAACTGCTGTACACCTTTAGACCATGTTACTCTTGCATCGGCGTTACCATCGGCATCTGTTGGAGCTGCAGTATAGTATGTTTTCCATAATTGTATGCCAGATTCATTCCGTAGTTTTTTCACCTGTTTGCGCTTAAACTTTTTGCCTTCTTGAGAAGAATAGTCAAGCGCTGTAATAGCAGATTTAAAGTATTCTATTACTCGCTCCGCATTGTCTGCTCCATCTAATTTCCTCTGTTTGATTTTTGCAAAATCTCCTCTTGCCTTTTCATTGCCATCTCCTAAAGACTGAATTTTACCAGCAAAAAAGGTAAGAAACTCTTGCACTACTTTATTCTGTTCTGCATAGCCCTCTATTGCTAGTTGAAGCCTAGAAGTTTTTAAGCCTGAGACGGGATGCACCTGAATTGCTGGAGATTCTTCTATGTCTTCTCCTCGGCTTAGCTTCTTTTGAATTTCTAAATGAAGCTTCGATACCCTCTCTTTAGTTTCAGGGTTTTCCATCACCATGTCATCACCTAAAAATTCTAGCATAGAGCCATAGAAAAATTTCCAAAAGTCAGTGTTTTCATAGTCATCATCAACAGTCATTGCCAAACGATAATCAATCGGTGAGGTCAAAGTAG
>JANPII010000071.1:0-2198 GCA_031424915.1 Pseudomonadota bacterium | reverse complement strand
AATTTTGATAGATACCATAAAAGTATAAGATGATTGTTAAGGGTTATATATGCAAATACCGTGCACAATCTTAACTCCTCTAACTAGAAATTAACTTTTTATGCAGGTAGCATATGGTACAAAAAACACGCACGGAAACTGATACTTTTGGCCCTATTGAAGTAGAGAGCAATAAATATTGGGGTGCTCAAACCCAACGCTCAAGAGAAAATTTCAAGATAGGAGGAGAGGTGATGCCACGCCCTCTAGTTGAAGCTTTGGTATTGGTGAAAAAAGCTGCTGCTCTAGTTAATAGTAAAAATAATAGACTAGATAAAAAATTAGCAGACGCCATATGTATAGCCGCAGATGAAGTGTTAAGTGGTAAGTTACTGGATCATTTTCCATTAGTAGTATGGCAAACTGGTTCAGGCACGCAGAGCAATATGAATGCCAATGAAGTCCTGTCTAATCGAGCAATAGAGATTTTAGGGGGCACTATAGGTAGCAAGCAGCCAGTGCATCCTAATGACCATGTCAATATGGGGCAATCTTCAAACGACACCTTTCCTACGGCTATGCATATCGCCGCGGTGTGTGAAATAGAACGCCAACTATTGCCCTCTTTGCGTAATTTACACCAGACGTTTGCTGCCAAAGCTAAGAAATTTGAAGGCATAATTAAAATAGGGCGTACACACCTACAGGATGCCACTCCCCTTACTTTAGGTCAGGAGTTCTCTGGCTATGCTGCGCAATTAGCGTTTGGTATTGAGCGGGTTAAGAGTATATTGCCTCACCTACAGCTGTTAGCGCAGGGAGGCACTGCAGTAGGTACTGGCCTCAATGCTGCTCCTGGCTTTGCGGAAGCTATTGCTATGGAAATCACTAAATTAACGAAATATAAATTCCAAACCGCTCCTAATAAATTTGAGGCTCTTGCTTCTAATGATGCTTTAGTAGAAGCAAGCGGTGCCCTTAACGTACTAGCAGTAAGTTTGATGAAAATTGCTAATGACATAAGGCTGCTTGGTTCAGGCCCAAGGTGCGGCTTTGGTGAGTTATCGCTTCCTGAAAACGAGCCTGGCTCTTCCATTATGCCTGGTAAGGTTAATCCTACGCAATGCGAAGCAATTACTATGGTTTGTACCCAAGTTATAGGCAATCATACAACCATCACTATAGCAGGGGCTAGCGGTCATCTTGAATTAAATGTCTTCAAGCCAGTAATGATTTACAATCTACTTCAGTCTATACAACTATTATCCGATGCAATGCGCAGCTTTGCTGAGCATTGTATTGAAGGAATTAGTGCCAATCGTGCGCGTATTGAGCGAGCGTTGCATGAATCACTGATGTTGGTCACCGCTCTTAATCCACATATTGGCTATGACAATGCGGCTAAAATTGCAAAGAATGCACATCACAAGGGGATTACACTACGAGAATCGGCAATAGAGCTGAAGTTAGTTAACGGTGAAGATTTTGACCGCTGGGTGCGTCCTGAGCAAATGCTTGGGGGTAATTAACAGCTAATAGCTCTTGATATACAGTAGAATAAGGGTTGACATTAGGCTCTCCATTATGTAGAAGCTCCATTAGAACAACATAAGGAGAGTCGAACAAATGAAAAAATATATACTTTTAGTTTTAACATTTTTAGTTACAACAAATGCACAGGCGGACGAACATAATTGTTTTATCGCCAAAGAAAATAATAAGATTATTAAACAAGAAGGAGACTGTGATGCAAGATACTCACCGTACTCAACATTTAAAATTGCCATCAGTTTAATGGGCTATGATCAGGGTACCTTGGTTGATGAAACGACACCACCGCTAGCATACGATAGGAAGTACAAGAAGCTATTTGAGCCAGGAAGCAAAAAATGGCGCAACATAACAAAAGTTTGCGAAAAGACGATAAACCCCGCGGTTTGGATGAATCTTAGTTGTGTATGGTACTCTCAAGCAATTACCCAGCAACTTGGCATAGAAAAATTTCAAGACTATTTAAAGAAATTTAACTATGGAAATCAAGACGCTTCTGGAGATCCAGAAAAGAATAATGGTCTTACTCATTGTTGGATAAGCAACTCCTTAAAAATATCTCCCAAAGAGCAAGTCGAATTCCTCGAAAAGCTGATGAAATCAGCGCTACCTGTATCTAAGGAAGCTCAAGAATATACCAGGAAAATTATAAGGCTTGAAGATTTGCA
>JANPII010000070.1:0-4144 GCA_031424915.1 Pseudomonadota bacterium | reverse complement strand
CGCAACGACCCTGTAATAGGTGTTTTCAATGATATCAATAAAACCTTAACACGCTTTTCTGAGCAGTTACAATTACTAAGTCTCGTCTCTTGACCACTCAACTGACGCATAAAAATAACTATAAATTAAAAGAATGGTGGGTCTGGGAAGAGTTGAACCTCCGACCTCACGCTTATCAGGCGTGCGCTCTAACCACCTGAGCTACAGACCCATTCTTAAAAGCACGAAGTACTTTATACCACAGACACAAACTGACGATTACCTCTACCTCTGGAGAAGGTAACCACGCCTCCTATCATTGCGAAGATCGTATGATCGCGGCCTATACCAACATTTTCACCAGGGTGGTACTTAGTGCCACGCTGCCTAATTATAATATTACCAGGTATCACCTGCTGTCCACCGAACATCTTAACACCAAGTCTACGGCCCGCCGAGTCGCGTCCATTTCGTGTACTACCACCAGCCTTTTTCGTTGCCATACTTTATCTCCTATTTCGATACGATCTCTTTAACACGCAGCACAGAAATATCCTGGCGATGCCCCTGCTTACGGCGATAGTTATGCCGACGTTTTTTCTTAAATACAATCACTTTATCAGTTCTGCAATGCTCAAGAATTTCTGCACGCACTTTAACTTCAGCAAGATCCTCGCCAACCTTTTGTGATCCTGAAGCTAAGACCCGGCCTAGCTCTACGATTTCCCCAACTTCGCCAGCTATGCGCTCAATTTTCATAACGCTACCAACACTGACGCAATATTGCTTACCACCTACTTCTACTGCTGCAAACATGTTTATATACCTAAATAAATCTTATCAGACGGGCTAATACCGAGTCTAGCAAATAACTATACACTTGAAGCTGCGCTTATTTGGTAATTTTAACATACCATTTTCGCGCAAGTATGTTGAATACAGGCGGCTCAAATGATAAGCCAAAATTTCTCAAAAATTCTTGCTTCAAGTGTGCACTTATTTACTAGACTTGGCATAAGTTTTTATCATTATTCTACTGGCAAGTCAATAAAGAATTTATACAATTAGTATATAGCAAGCAGCTATTAGATATCATAAACCACTTTGGTTAAATATAGGCCATGAGCAGGAGCAGTAAACGCGCCTTTGGTCCGATCTCGAGCTGCTAAAATAGCTTCTATATCCTGTGCTTTATATATCCCACGACCAGCCTGATAGAGGTGCCCTACAATAATACGTACCTGATTATGTAAAAACGAACGAGCAGCAATGTGAATTATTATGCGTTCGTGCTCTTCAGTGCTGCGACTGACGGTGACTATGTCTAGAGTACGTATCGCAGATTGAGCACTGCAGTGCGCGGAACGGAAGCTAGAGAAGTCATGCTTGCCTACCAGGGCTTGCACCGCTTCATGCATTTTAATAGGATCCAAAGGCACGGGGACGTGCCATACATATCCTGCCATAAGCGCAGGAGGTGCGGTACGGTTCAGTATATGATAATGGTAATGCCGCTGTTTGGCATTAAATCTAGCATGAAAGTCTGATGCTACAGCTTTTACTTCGCGCAAAACTATACTATATGGTCGTACATGATGATTCACTGCACTTTGGATTTCATATGGCTCCCTTGGACGCTTGAGATCAAAGTGAATGACTTGGCCAGTGGCGTGTACGCCTGCATCAGTACGCCCTGCAGCATGCACTTGGGTTATATCACCACAATAGCGCAGCAGAGCAACCTCTACCGCCTCCTGCACCGTAGGCTGTGCCTGATGGCGTTGCTGCTGCCAACCAGCAAAGCCAGTACCGTCATATTCTACAATAGCTTTATATCGGTGAGTCATAGTATAAATATTTTGTTAGTGCAAATCTTGGTCTAAGATATATGAAAGCGGAACAAGATTATACTATGTAAGCTTTGTATCAAAGAACTTTATATGACCTCTTATTTATACTTCCTTTTGTCTCTATATTGTGCTTTAAGGCCTCAATGGCTCCAATATTTACATCCCCACCTAATGCACTAATAAATTTGACATTCAATAAAAATTTCCCTCCAGTACTTCCGCATTTACCAAGCTGCAGTTAATACTCCAGTTATGCAGGTAACATGGCTTCTAACGCCTGATGCCTTTTTAACCAGTTATATGGAGTAACCTCATGCAATATAAAGCAGTAGAAACACAAGTCACTTACGACGCTAAGCAGCAATATGGCTATATTAAAGGGTATGCCAGTATCTTTAATGTACGAGACCAACAGGGAGATGTTATATTACCCGGGGCATTCACACGCAGCATTAAAAAAGCTGATGCCATCAAGCTATTATGGCAGCACGATCCCAAGTCACCCATTGGCATATGGACCAGGCTAGAGGAGGACAAGCATGGCTTAATGGTGGAGGGGCAAATTCCTTTAGGTGTACAAAAAGGCATGGAAGCATATCTACTTATAGATAATGGCGCACTCAAAGGCTTAAGCATTGGTTATCGTATTATCGACTCCTATATCGAAGGTGAAACGCGATACATTAAAGAAGTGGAGCTGGTTGAAATTAGCATAGTGACCTTCCCTGCCAACAGCATGGCTGTGGTACATAATGTGAAGCACTATATGGATACAATCGGGTCTATATATGATGAAACGACTCGGGCCTTGGGTAATTTACGAGATATGATCTCCTCGTTTTATTATGGCAATTCTGATGATCAAGACAAAAAATAATGCAAATGGTGGGCGGTATTGGATTCGAACCAACGACCTCTACGATGTCAACGTAGCGCTCTAACCAACTGAGCTAACCGCCCAAATGCAGCGCTAATATAGTCTAATCTCATACCTTCTTCAAGGATTTTCTCTCCACTTTATAAACACAACAATGGTAAACAACATGCACACTACAGATCTTTCAACCAAGGACATTATCAATACTATGGCAAATGAATGGAAAACATTCAGAGAAGTTAATGAACGCAAAACAAATGAGGAAAAGCAAAAAGGCAGTGCTGATCCTCTTACTGTTGGGTATCTTCAGAACCTTAATACCTCGCTAGATAAACAATCCGAAATGCTGCAACGCCTAGCTACTATTATAAATAGACCTAGCGTTGGTAGAGTTGTCTCTAATCTACCAGATGAAGATCCACGCTATACCAAAGCGTTTTGTGATTATTTACGCCATGGGCATGAGCAAGAGCTAAATATGCTACAGACCAAATCTATCTTAGGCACTGATAAAGAAGCAGGATATACTGCCACTAGGCGCTTGTTGCAGCAGGTCAATAATGAACTTACGGCCAACTCGCCACTACGGCGCATGGCACGTGTTACTCAAATTGCTACTGATGTATTAGAATTATTGGAAGATGGAGCAGACAGCCTTGCAGGCTGGACGCAAGATTTAAATACCGTGCTTAAAGATACGAAGGTGTCTCAGCTCTATAAGAAAGTAATCCCGGTACATGAACTTTATGCCCAACCTAAAGCAACTCAACGCTTTTTAGAAGACCCTATTATCGATATAGAAGCTTGGCTAGCAAATAAAGTTAGCGATGCATTTACACGTAAAGAAAGTGCGGCTTTTATTAGTGGAGATGGCGTAGGTAAACCACGCGGGATTTTAAATTATGATAAGGACAAAGTTAAAGAAGTAGAGACAACAGAATCTGCTCGAATTAATGCCGACTCTATGCTTAATTTGTTTTTTGCTCTGCCAGAGATATATGCCACAGGCGCTAAGTTCCTAATGAGTAGAGATGTAGTTCAAGCAATTCGCATGCTTAAAAATGCTAGTACTGGGCAATACCTATGGCAACCTAGCATGACAGTAGGTAATCCTGATACGATACTGGGAATGGAAGTAGTTACATGTGCAGATATGCCTTCGCTTGCTGCTGATAATAAGGTGGTGGTTTATGGTGATTTTCAGCATGCCTATCAAATTGTTTATAAAGGCGGGGTGCGCGTTCTCCGAGATCCTTATACAGAAAAGCCTTATACTAAATTTTATACCACACAATATGTTGGCGGAGATTTGGTGGACTGCAATGCCTTACGCGTGTTGGTAGCAAAGTAATACCTGAGGATGTATGCAACTATTATCATTACAACTTACTAAACCAAGTGAGGCACTAGCAATTGAGCTCAAGTCAGTAAAGCTTTT
>JANPII010000069.1:0-2895 GCA_031424915.1 Pseudomonadota bacterium | reverse complement strand
GAACAGCAGCAAATGCTTAAAGAAAACTATTATTGGGCCGCAAAAAAAGCCGCAACCTATGGCAAGTTAGGAGCAGTGATACAGTTACACAATTGGTGTAGTAATACTGAAGAACAACAAAAGATGCGTAAGCAAATATTGAGCTCATCAATCCCAAGCAAAATACGCGACTATTTTATACAAATGTCTGATGATAAAGAACTCAAGCAAATGGTTGGTAGTTTTGACTTTACTCTAGCAAAAGCTTTAAGAGAGGTCAGTATAAGTTTAGCACACTATGGCTATACTCCCATAATGTATCCTGACATAAGTCAAATAGCTAAGCTTATCTCTCCTTTTATTAGAACATGCAAGAATTCTATAAGGAATTTTACTACCATAACATTGGAGGAGGATATAATATATCATATCTGCAATTTAGTTGTTGAGGATAAAAGATATAATATTACCTTTGCTAAAACTATAGAAATATATAAAGTGCTTGCATCAATTTCCATTGAACCAAGAGCGCTACAATACAACTCTCGATTGGGTGGTAAAGTTAACTTCTTAAGTAGAGTGCTTGAGGAGAGAGAAGAGGCCACAGCAAAATCTCTATGATGGCATCTTTTCAGCCTAACTCCTTAATAATTAGATATGTGCTCAGTCAAATAGCAAAACAGCTTATTAGTGCTGCTTCAGCATCTAGGTGTAATTTAGATATATTCGTAAGCGTCGCTCTTAGATTGTCTAACCGTGTCAAACCCGCTCTTACATCTTTGCCTTCACTCACAGCCTTGCGTATTTGATAGCGTAGCATATGCTCTAATAATACGGCGATAGTACGCCAATTTTCAGGATGCTTTTTCATAATACTCGCCAGCTCGCGTAACCTTGTTACATTATTATCTAAGATCGTAACGGAAATATCTGCAAGTAAATCAGTAATCCCTAGCTCCAATACCTCTAATGCTGAGCGTACTGCGCCACCTGTTAGATCATAAAGTTGTGCTAGCTGAACTTCTGGCAGCGGGCCGTATTGTGATGTTATAAGGGCTGCAAAATCTACATACTTTAGACCTAGCAAGCGCAAAGTTCGACACCGCGAGCGTATAGTGGGTAGCACCTTACCTATTACATGACTCACCAATAGTAGTATCATATTCTCAGGTGGCTCCTCTAATAACTTTAAGATAGCGTTTGATGCATTATTATTCATCTCATCCACACTATCTACTATTACCACGCGGTACTGTGCCTCAACTGGAGTCATATGTGAAAAAGCTATGGCTTTACGTACCTCATCTACCGCTATAGCAGGATGCTTCTTACCTAAGTCCCATAAGTCACGCTCACTATCTAACAACATAAAATCCGGATGGCTCAAAACTTCCATTTTAGCGACTGATGGATGTTTAACCTGGTAAGGGAAAGTAGACTCAGCTATGTACTCTGATGCTTCGTTCTGAAGAAGCCATTTTGCTAGCTGGCAGGCAAACGTTGCTTTGCCGCTACTATGCGGCCCATGAATAAGCCAGGCATGGTGTAACCGCTGGGTGATATGCGCTTGTCTTACTTCCTGCACTTGCTGATCATGGCCATATAAGCGGTTATTTAGCAATGGTGATATAATTTTCTTTGGCATAGCTAGGGCTGTATGATTTTCTATCGACACTATACAACGCCATGGCCATTACTTACAAGCGCCCTTTAATAATACCAAGTTTAGGAAATAACTATACACTTGAAGCGGCGCCTTTTTGGTAATTTTACCATAGCATTTTCGCGCCAGTATGTTGAATACAGGCGTCTCAAATGATAAGCCAAAATTCCTCAAAAATTTTCAAGTGTGCACTTATTTCCTAAACTTGCTATAAGTTGCCTGCATTCTCCTAACTAGCCAAATAGAGATTTCATATAAGATTAAAAGTGGTATAGCTAGCGCTACTTGGCTCAATACGTCTGGTGGCGTTAATAAAGCAGCTAGGATAAAGATGCCTACTATCGCATAGCGACGTTTTTGCGCAAGACTTGAGGCAGTAACCAACCCAAACTTAGCTAACAAACCCAAGACAATCGGCATTTGAAATGCCAAACCAAACCCTACCATCATCTCGAGTGTTAGATCCAAATATTCGCTGATTCTTGCTTCTAATATTATAGGTAGCTCGCCGCCTGGCCTCTCAAAACTTAGAAAGAATCGCCATGCCGTAGGCATGACACCGAAATACACTAGTGAGGCGCCACATAGAAATAAGATTGGTGCTATTAATAAAAATGGTATTATGGCTCTACGTTCTCTCTTATATAGCCCAGGAGCTATAAAGCGATATAGCTGCAAAGCTATAATAGGAAATGACAGAGCAAAACCAGCATATAAAGAAACGCGTACGTAAGCAAAGAATCCTTCTGTTAGCCCAGTAAAGATAAGCTTATGATGAGATGTATCGCTATATACTGTGGCATATGCAGCTAGTAACGGCCTTGCCAACACTTGGTATATAGTCTCAGCATAGACAAAGCATATACTAACAGCCAATAGGTAGATTGCCAGACATAGTAATAAGCGACGACGTAATTCTCGTATATGACCGTATAATGTTAACTTAGGAGCTTCTAAATTCTCTTGCTCTACTAAATTACTGTTTGCCGTCATTGGGCTCCTTAAGCGAAGGGTTTTTAATTTCAGGCATAATATCGGAAAGATCGTAAGCTTCTTGAAGGTTGCCTTCTAAGTCAACAACATAGCGAACCAAGGGCTTCTTGGCCTTGTCGCTGCCTAGGCCCCCTTCGTCTAATATATCTGCCAGATCCTTTTGAAGCTTTGTGGTATAGGATTGGTACTGTAAATTAATAGTGCGTTTAACCTTATGCATTTTACGTATTAAATTCTTTAAATCCTCAGGTTTAAGCACT
>JANPII010000068.1:0-6425 GCA_031424915.1 Pseudomonadota bacterium | reverse complement strand
CTCCAATCCCGCTGCCACATAATAAGATGCCTACAGAATCTGGGATCTGTAGCATAGCCTGCGCCATTATATGTGCATAATCTGGATAATCTACTGGGTCTTCGCTATGGGTGCCTAGGTCTATTATGGTTCGCGCTTGCTCAGCTAAATAGGTGCATAGCTGCTGCTTTAAGGTATAGCCAGCATGATCGGAAGCTAAAAATATTGTATAATGTTTATGGTTATTTGATGATTTCATCTGGCGTTACCCCCCATAAGTTCTGCTTGCGTGCCCAACCTTTATAACCCCCTGTTTGAATTTCACACCATTCAGCAGTACATTTTTTGACCTTTGCTAATACGCCAATTTCTATACGGGCCATAGGATAAGATTCTTCATTTGGACGTCTAAATAACAATAGCTTATCCTGTTTAGTTGGCAGTTGCCTAGCTATGCTGAGTATAACATTATCAATTATTATAACATTGCGATGACCAGATATCAGCGCTTCATGCACCCATCCGTCTTCACCGTCTCTATCGCGCACCTTACGCCAGTTGTCAAATTCCGCAATAACTTGAACTGGATAGCCACGCTGATTATATACCCATTTGATAGGATAGCGATTACCTGGCCCATTACGCCAATTTGTTTCATTAGATTTAAAGGTAACGAAACGTGGTAGGGGCAAGCCCGTCTCTTTTCCTATTTCTTTGGGCGATACAACTTTCTGGTCATCACTCTTTTCACTAGCACTAGCATTGGTGATGCTAAGCAGTACAATCACTGCAATAAACTTTGCTATTAACCACATATTATTTACCATAACGCTTTCTCAACACTGCTGCTATTTCTGCAGATACAAAGCCGCTAAGGTCCCCATCCAGCTTGGCAATTTGCTTTACAAAACTGGAAGAAATATAATGACCATGCTCAGTAGCAGGTAGAAACACGGTTTCTATTTTTGCATTCAACTTATAGTTCATGTATGCCATTTGAAATTCATATTCGAAATCAGAAAGAGCACGGAGTCCTCTTACTATTATATTAGCTCCGTATACTGAAACAAAATTCACCAATAAGCCGCTAAATGCAGTCACTTCAATGTTAGCTATATTCATTCTGGCAACCTCTTGTTCTATCAAAGCTACACGCTCTTGGACGCTAAATTCCACGGTTTTATTAGTATCGATTGCAACTGCAATTACCAAGCGATCGAATATTAATGCCGCTCTTTTGATTACATCCAAGTGCCCATAGGTAATGGGATCAAATGTACCAGGATATACTGCTATTCTATCTACTTGATGTGCCATGTTTTTACTCCCCAACCATTCTCTTATTCACCATACCACCGTCGCACGAATTTTGCCAAGGTTTGTACAAATCTACTAACATGCTGTAGTTTTATTGCAGTTAATTCTTGCGTCTCATGAATTACTAGAGCACGAGGCATGGTTACTGAACCTACGCTCCCAGCTATGCCCCTTAAATGCTCTACACATTTTAGCCCTCCCACCTTACTAGTGGTTGCAATGGCGATGCCCCATGGCTTGTCCTTGAATGCCGCATACACTGCGTCCTCTCGATCTAAGGGTATGGAAAGCCAATCTATAGCATTTTTCAATGCGCCAGGCACTGAACCACAGTATTCAGGGGTAACCAAAAGTAGGCCATGACTATCTTCTAACAACTGCCTCAATGTGTGCACAGCTTGAGGGATATTGCCTGTAGACGCTATATCATGATTATAAAGTGGCAGCTCATAATCTAGTAGGTTGATACACTCCAAGTCTATGTGTTCTGCTTTTAGATGCTGTTGTAGTAAATCTAAGAGGTGCTTGTTATACGATTCTTTGCGAAGACTACCACAAATACCTAATAATTTAATTTCCTTGCTTTGCACTTAATTACCATTCTTATTATTTTTCTTCATATATATGTGTATCAGGGCTAGCATGTCTTAAATCCTGTGTTATAGCCACTTCAATAATATTGCCAACAGGTAAGTCTCCAAGATGAAAGGGGCCATACTGAATACGAATAAGTCGACTCACTAACAGCCCAAAGTGTGCCAATACTTTACGTATTTCCCGATTTTTGCCTTCATGCAAGGTTACTTCAAGCCAGCCATTAGCACCTTGGCGCCTAAGCTCACATACTATAATACTAGCATATCTCACTCCATCAATCTGGCAACCATTATACAACTGGTTGATGGCATCTGGGGTTATTTGCCCTTTAGCGCGACAGCGGTACACTCTTTTAAATCCTGAAGAAGGAAGCTCCATCCAGCGAGCAAGCGCTCCATCATTAGTAAGCACCAATAAGCCTTCAGTATTATAATCTAAGCGCCCAACCGATATAACACGCGGCATTTGGGGCGGCAATATATCAAAGACTGTAGTACGTTTTTGTGGGTCACGATGAGTTGTAATAACTCCTGTAGGTTTGTGCAGTAGCCATACTCTGCTTGTTGGTTTAGTAGAAGCTAGCATCTTACCATACACACAAATTGATGCCCCGGGGGTAACTTTATGTGCTGGGGTAGTTATGAGCTCACCTTCTACAGTAACAGCTCCTTGCGCAATCAGCTGCTCTGCTTCACGTCTTGAACAAAAACCTCGCGCTGCGATTTCTTTAGCAATACGTTGCAAATTATCCTTAGTCTCGCTTGTAGTGCTACTGTCCATAGTGACGGCAGGCCTCAATAAATGCAGTAAAAAGCGCTTGATCTTGGGAGATATGACAATATTCAGGGTGCCATTGTACTCCGAGGCAAAATGGATGGGTCGATAATTCTATTGCTTCAATAATGCCATCACTTGCTTGAGCACTAACTATGATATCTCGCCCTATTTTCGACACAGCTTGGTGGTGGGTGCTGTTTACCATATATTCCAATGAATCTACTATAGTGGCCAACTTGGTTTGGGCAATAGGCTTAATGCTATGAAATGGTATATGTTTTGGGTGAGGCTGTTGGTGTTCATTGGTTGGAGTTGGTAGGTTTGGAATATGCTGGAGCAATGTACCGCCACAACATATGTTAAGCAGCTGCATGCCCCCGCAGATTCCTAAAATTGGCATTTGCCTCTTTATAGCTTCAGCCAGCATAGCCAGCTCAAATGTAGTACGTATATCTATAGTATTTACCACAGTATCGGTGGTAATTTCTTCGTGATAAAATTTAGGGTGTATGTCAAAATCCCCTCCAGCGATGATTAAGCCGTCTATCATATCTAGATAACGACTTACCTGATTATGAGCATAAGGAAGTAAAATAGGTACACCCCCACGCTGTTCAATTGCTTCGCTGTAGTTGGTGCGCAATGCGTACCAGGGATAGTGAGAATAAAGTGGACGTGTAGAGTAATCTATAGTGATGCCTATTACTGGTTGCATTAATCCTCCCCTGTTTGGCTTGTTTTTTTAGGGACAAATTCAAGCTGCAATAATATTATACTTTGTAGCATAAAGCTGATCAGCCACCAAGAAATCCAAATATTATAACTGCATGTACTAATAACAATATAGGTGATGCACATGCCTAACATTGCTGTCTTAGTAGCGCGACTAAGGTTGCTGTAACATATACGCCAAAGTAATAAAGACCAAAAAGCTGAATATAATAAAAGTCCGCCCACTCCGAGCTCTAGAAACATTTGCAACGAGCCGCTATGCGGATGAGTTGGAAACAACATCATTTCACTGTTATTACAATCTACTTCACCCAAGGGTAGTTGAGCAAGTAAAGTTGCGCTGCCAAAGCCCCACCCGGTCCAGGGATGCCGTAAAGCCAAATCCAACACATTATCCCAAAGATATATACGATGTGCCCACGAATGTGAGCACGCTAGGTTTAATGTTTGGGGAATAAATTGAAATGAAGATAATAGCAGCGGTATAGCACATAATACTAAGCCAACGCCAATGGCCAGAGGAGCACGTAGAATAGGAGCCCACCAGATTGCTATAGTTACTACCCCACTTATAGCAAAGCCTAGGCTTGTGGCTTCGCTTTCCATGCATAGGAATATAACGAGCATTATTGCACCCACCGCTATAGCACCCTTGCTGTTACCGCGCTGGAGCATATAGCCAATGGCAAACCAGGTAAATAGCGAAACAAATGAGGCGCTACGATTGAAATAGGCTAATCCTAGACGTTGAGCTTTTGGTGAAAGGTAGGGCGTGAGATAGAGCATGAGGTAGGGATGAGCGAATATAAGCAGTAATAGGATTAATATGCAGCCAAAAAAAGCGGCATAAAGGTGCTTAGCAAGACATTGGCGTTCTACAGCTTGCCAGGTGTTTATATATAGTGCAAGCAGCATACTCACAATAAAAATCCCTGCTACCTTGCCCAAATAAACAGCAGAGTACACAGGATTAAGTCCAAACATGCTAAGTGCCAATATAGCTGCTAACAAAGCCACTACGGGCATTTGTTGCAACCATTGATTATACCAGGCATCGTAATTCCATAAAAGGCTAGCTATACCAGGTAGGGCCACCAGCCAAATCAAAAGGAAGCCCGAAGCAACCGAAAGCCCGTACAGTGAGGCAACAAGCGGAAGAACGCAACATAGGGAGGCAAATATTTTATGGTTTAAAGTCTTGTAAGACATAATTTTCTAGGTAAGGACAGCACTGCGCCTATATTATAATAGCTAAAACACCACTAGTCAAAACAAGATTGCATGCCCATTTAACAGGGCTCCGCAAAGCAAGATGGATCAGAAGCTATAACGCTATGATTGGGATAGGAAAAAAGGTATATTGACCTCGTAACAAATTAACAACAACAATTACGAGGTCACTATGAATATACTAGATTTATTTAAAATGGTCAAACATCGTGGGCATAATAAAGGCAGGAAGTATAGAGTTTGGTCTATATTATCATTAAGTTTGCTAGGTTTATTATGCAATCAAAATACCATAGAATCGATACACAGATTTGGTATAAGACTCTCTAAGAAAGTTAGAAGGGACCTAGGTTTTGGTCTTAATATGCCATGTAGCCGTAGTATATCATGGAATCTGAAAATGATAGATTGCCGCTCTTTGGAAGAAATGATAAGTAGGCATTTGGCAGTGCGATCAAAAAGAAGGGTGATCCATATTGATGGGAAAGTATTAAGGGATAGCGCAACACAGCAAGCCCCAGCTTTGCATGTTGTTAGTGCCTTTGTGAGCCAAATATCATCTGTTGTTACTAGGGAATTTGTGGCCCCCAATGAAAATGAGATATCTGTGGCGCTTAGGTTGATGGATAACATAAATATCGCATGTAGTATTATCACTGGAGATGCAATATTTACACAGCAAAATGTTGTACAAAAGATAGTAAAAAAGAAGTGTTATTTTGTTTTGCCAGTAAAGCGCAATCAGCCTAATTTACAAGATGAAATCAGGGATGCATTTGATAGATATAAAATGATGTACAGGTGTGGAAAGAGGAGTTATCAAAAGGTCATGGTAGGATAGAACAAAGGATGATAGAGGTACTTGATATGCCATGGTAATACCTAAGCGAGTGGCGTCATATCAAGAAGGTATGCAGGATTACACGGCACAGGAGTATTAGGGAGTATGGACAGTGGGTAACTGAAGTAGAAGAGACATACCTTATAACCAACCTAACACAGGTTACAGCGGAGCAATTACTTAGGGTTAATAGAAAGCACTGGGGTATTGAGAATAAGCTACACTATGTTAGGGATATGGCTTTTGATGAAGATAGGCATACGATTCGTAATATAAGAGTTGTAGAGCCGATACTAAACCTAAGAGACTTGGCTATACATTTGTTTTTTAAGATAAAATCTGGGTGCAAAGCAACGAAAGAGCGCTTTGCTCATAAACCACATCTTGCTTTTAAGATATTGAATTTATAAAGGTATTTTATATATCCTGTCATTCGTATACTTATTTTACATGTTTTCGTAACTTATGTTTTTGGATACCTAAGCGTGTGCTAAATTTACTTCTTGCCTTTCTTGGCCATAATACAATAGTGGTGCATTAATACTAATGATAATGAGGGCAGCCACAGGTAACACTAACATCATCGTCTCAGAAAGACTAAATTGAAGCCCGCTGCTACATATAGGCAAGTAATTCAATACCATGCAAGATGCAGTATAACCAAAGCTTGCCGCCAATGCGCCTACCCATATATGACGGCCATAAGTCCCAGCACGAAATTTGGGATTACCAGCTTGGTCTATCATAAGCATTTCACATACTGAACCTAAAACAATGCTGCCTGCCAAACCTCCAGCAATCAGTAATCTTGAGGGCTCCATAACATAGCACAAGACAAAAGCTAGGCCGCCGGTTGCTCCGCACAATGCTATCGGCTTAAGGATATTGTATACATAATATATAGAAGCTGTTTCAAATGTTTGCTGATGAGAAGGTGTTTCTAGAGCGCTGG